>JAILNJ010000153.1 GCA_024691665.1 Gammaproteobacteria bacterium
ATTCTTCTATAGTATCGTAGAAGTCTTCTTCAACGATTCCATATTTATTTAGGCAGTGAATCAGAAGAAGCTATTAATTATATTGATAAATCTCAAAGTAAATCATTTAGTTCTAAGGCATCTGTGAGAGAAGAATATGAATCTAAATGGTTAAATGAAAAAGAATATAAAGTATTTGATATTAGTTTAGCTAATTCAATAGACTCAAGAAGCTACGCTCTTAATCTATATAATATATACAATGTAGAAGAGCTTATTAGAGAAAAAGGAATCTATGTAGAATTTGATAACGGTACTATTTATTATCTCCAAGAATCTAATATAAGAAGCATGAATGGTAGTGATATTCATATTCCTGTATATGGCTGGGATAATAAAGACGCATCAATTAATGGTGATGGAGTAAATATCGTTGAAGCAAATGGTAAAGATGCACCAAAGATTAAATATGTAGGTATCTTAAAAGATAAACACATAAGCAGTTATCTATCATTCGTTGTTGAAGCGATATTTAATGAAAATAAGGAACTTGTTTCATATGAAGATTATAAAGAATGTGAAGAAACATCACTTGCCGCATACTTTAGATTCAAAGTATCTCTAGATAAAGATAAGATGGTAAATATCTCATCTGGTGAAGATAAGTTAGGATTATCACATATCGTAGTTGAATATACAGATGGTACATTTGAATACGCATCAACCGAATTTATGGTTGATAAGAGTATTAAATATATCTATATATCTAAAGGATCAATGACTGAAAATGATTATAATCCATCAATTACTGTCTCATCATTTGATATCTCTGAACCTTATACTGATAACTTATGGAATAAATCAGTTAAGGTTAAGGGTTCAAATATAACTATTTCATATGAAAGAACAACTAAAGAAGAAGGATATGAAATAATAATGATTCCAACAGCTTACTCTCAAGAATGGAAACTAATTGAAGGTAATGTAAAAGAAATCATTAGTGTAGATGGTGGCTTTATTGGTTTAATTGTTCCTAAGAATATTGATTCAAATAAGATAGTAATTAAATTTGTCCCTATGGGATATAAGATTGGACTTGCTATCAGTTTAAGTACAGCAATGTTATATATAATGACATTAATGGCATTTATAATTATAAAGAGAAAACGTGGAGGGAAGAGAAATGAAGAAACTAACAATTATAGTTCCAGCATTTAATGAAGAGGGATGTATATTCCCATTCTATGAAGCAGTAGAACCATTCCTAGATAAAGAAAAGGTAGAATCTAGATACTTATTTATTGATGATGGTTCTAAAGATAATACTTTAAATGAATTAAAAGAATTAAGAAAGAAAGATAAGAGAGTTCATTATATCTCTCTATCAAGAAATTCAGGAAAAGAAGCAGCTTTAGAAGCAGGTCTTAAAGCATCACTTGATCAAGATTTAGTTATTATGATGGATGCGGACTTACAACACCCACCATATCTAATTAAAGATATGCTTGAAAAGAATGAAGAAGGATACAAGATTGTATATACAAGACAAAGAAACAGAAAAGGTGATTCATTCTTAAAGAAAGTAACTGCAAGAATGTTCTACAGTGTATTCAATAAATATAGTGATGTTCCACTAGAACAATCTTCTAAAGACTATATGCTTATTGATAAGGATGTTGTGAAGGCATTCCTTGATATGCCTGATAGATATCGTTTCACAAGAGGTATATTCTCTTATGTAGGATTTAAAAAGTATTGTTTAGAATTTGATTTTGTTCAAAGAGAAATTGGTAAAACAAAATGGAATTTAAAGAAACTATATAAATATGGAATTAATGGTTTAAACCAATTCTCAAATGTATTCCTTCTAGTTCCAAAATGTGTCGCATGGCTTTCATTCCTTACAAGTGTTGCCTCTATATTCCTATTCTGTTTTGATGTAATTAGTTTAGAAGCATTCTTAATTATGCTTATTGTTCCATTCTTCTTTATGCTTACAAATATCGTTTTATATTGGATGATGTTTGTCTTATATTCAGTAAGAAGAGAAGCTATGAGGAGACCTATATATTTTGTAGGAGAAACATCTTTAGATGAGTAAGTTCTTTAAATGGATAAAGGCTAAATTCTTCAATAAATCATTCCTTTCATTTGTGATTATTGGAGTAATTAATACCATTATCAATACATTCTTTGTATGGTTTGTCTCTAAGGCATTTACTTGGGTTGTGGGTCGTGAAATTCCTGCAGATGATTCGCTATATGTTTGGAGTACTGGTATAGCTACGTTTGTGGCTTACGTACTCGCTTCACTCTTTAGTTATTTTGCGAACGCACACTTCACATATAACCAAGATAAGAAAGACGCTCAAACATTCCTTGAAGCTGTGATCTCATTTGGAGTTAGATATGGACTCACTTGGGTGCTCACTTGGGCATTTGGACTCTTATTCACATTAATTCTAAAGAATACAAGCTTATCTCAAGAGACAATCACAACTATCGCAAACTTAGTCGCATCAGTTATTATGATTCCTCCATTCTATTTCATGCTTGGATTTGTGTTTAAAAGAACAAAGAAAAGACTTGAAAAGAAAGAATCTACTCAAGAAGTTGTTATTGAAACTAAAGAAGAAGAAACTGAAGACGCTATTAATAAAAATTAATACTTGCAATAAAATCTCTTCTTTGATACAATAATTTCGCACGAACTTTCTATGGTGCCTAGAGTACCATGGTAGAAGGAGTTAAAAAAGATATGAAAAACGGAATCCATCCTAAGTATTATGAAGCAACAGTTACTTGCGTAACTTGTGGAAATACTTTCAAAACTGGTTCTACTAAACCAGAAATCAAAGTTGATACATGTTCTAACTGCCACGCTTTCTATACTGGAAAACAAGCATTCACTGTTTCTGCTGGTAGAGTTGATAAATTCAACAAGAGATACGGTATCAAAAACGAAAACGAAAAGAAATAGTAATAAAACGAAAAAGCCCGATGAATTTCGGGCTTTCGTTTTATAATAAAGTAAGGAGATTACTTATGGGAACTATTGAAGTTATTTGCGGACCAATGTTTGCGGGAAAGACAGAAGAATTACTAAGAAGAACTAGACGTCTTGAATATGCTAGAAAGAACGTCGTATTATTTAAACCTATGATAGACGATAGATACGAAAAGTCATATATTGTTTCACATAATAAAAATAAAGCTTTATCTGTAGTTATTAAAGAAGCTCAAGAAATGTTTAATTATGTGAAAGAAGATACTGACGCAGTAGTTATTGATGAATTCCAATTCTTAGGTGATGAGGCTGTTGATGCAATCATCAAGTTTAGAAATGATGGTAAAAGAGTAATTCTATCTGGTCTTGATAAAGACTTTAGAGATGAACCATTTGGTAATATGCCAAGAGTTCTCGCAATTGCTGATCAAGTAACTAAATTAAGCGCTATATGCGTTAAGTGTGGTAAAGATGCATATTGTACACAACGCCTTGTTGATGGTAAACCCGCATCTTATGATGAACCAATAGTTCTTGTTGGTGCTGCTGAATCATATGAGGCAAGATGCCATGAGTGTCATGAAGTTCCTGGTAAAGTAAACAAATATGAATAATGAACTAGATTTACTCTTTATGGCTGAAGCCATTAAAGAGGCTAAACTCGCCTACAAAGAAAGAGAAGTTCCAGTAGGCGCAGTTATAGTAATAGATAACAAAATAGTCGCTAGAGGAAGAAATACAAGAATTAAAGACAATCTAGTGACATCA
>JAILNJ010000174.1 GCA_024691665.1 Gammaproteobacteria bacterium
CCCGGGACATGCTGACTATGTTAAAAACATGATCACTGGTGCTGCACAAATGGATGGTGCTATCCTCGTTATCGCAGCTACAGATGGACCTATGGCTCAAACTCGTGAACACATCTTACTTGCTAGACAAGTTGGTGTTCCAAAAATTATCGTATTCTTAAATAAGTGCGATCAAATCGCTCCAGAAGACGCAGAATTAATCGATCTCGTTGAAATGGATACAAGAGAATTATTAAATGAATACGGATTCCCTGGAGATGATCTTCCAATTATCCGTGGTTCAGCTTTAAAAGCTCTTGAAGGTGACGCAGCTGCTCAAGCTTCAATCCAAGAATTAATGGACGCTGTTGACAACTACTTCGACGTTCCACCAAGAGAAGATGACAAACCTTTCTTAATGCCTGTAGAAGACGTATTCACAATCACTGGTCGTGGTACAGTTGCTACTGGTAGAGTTGAAAGAGGTGTATTAAAACTCGGTGATAAAGTTGAAATCGTTGGTATCAAACCTACACAAGAATCAGTTGCTACTGGTATCGAAATGTTCAAGAAGTTACTTGACTACGCAGAAGCTGGTGACAACGTAGGTATCTTACTCCGTGGTATTAACAGAGACCAAATCCAAAGAGGTCAAGTTATCGTTAAACCTGGATCAGTTAAACCTCATCACAAATTCCAAGCTCAAGTTTACGTTCTTTCTAAGGAAGAAGGTGGACGTCATACATCATTCTTAAATGGTTATCGTCCTCAATTCTACTTCAGAACTACTGACGTAACTGGTGTTATCGAACTCCCAGCTGGAACTGAAATGGTTATGCCTGGTGATAACGTAGAAATGACTGTAGAACTCATCCACTCTATCGCTCTTGAAGAAGGAACTAAGTTCTCTATCCGTGAAGGTGGTAGAACTGTAGGTGCTGGATCAGTTACTAAGATCGTTGAATAATTAATCACTAACAAATAATAAAAATAGACTCGCGAGAGTCTATTTTTTATTTGAAATTAATAATATATCAAACATATAGTATAATAAATTATAAAAATCTATTTTATTAGGTGGTATCATGAAAGACCTCAAAACAGCCCAAGAACTATTGATAAAATACAAAACAAATCTCAAAGAAAACAATAATATTTTTACTGATGAAATGCTTGAAAATTTAATTGAAGCCGCAAGGTTAGGAAGCGATGAGGCAATGTATGACGTTTATTGGAATTGGGCTTTTGAAAGATATAATGTTTATAATAAAAATGCTTTTAGTTATAATTTGACTGATGAAGAAGCTCTTTATTATTTATATGAAAGTGCGAAAACATATGAATTAGCTGAAGTTAAAATTGCAGAAAATTATTTAAAAGGCGATTGGGGTTTTAAAAAAGATGAAGAAAAGGGAGTAGAACTTCTAAATATAGCTATAAAAAAAGGCAGTCTTATAGCTAAGGCTGAATTAGGTGTTTATCTTCTAAAAAAAGATTATTTAAAAGCTAAAGCGTTAATAGAAGACGCTTGTTTTGATAAACAAAATGATAGTTTTAATTGTTTCGAAGATGCTTATCAATGGTTATTTTTGGAATCATTTTATAAGAAAAATGATATTGATTTAGCGGAAAAATATAAAGAAGACATAATAAAACATGACCATAAGAAATTAGTTAATCTTATATTTGATTTAGCTGATTATTATATGTATGGTGAATTAAATGAAGAAAAAGCATATAAAACTTATAAAGAAGCTAAAGATTTAGTTAATTTTAATGGGTCAATTGAGCACTTTGTGTATGATTCATATTCAAATGGATATATAAATGGCGGATATTCAATAGAATCAGATTATGGTCTTTCTGGAGATTTATCTTTAAAAGAAAAGGCCTTTCAATTTAAAGAATATGCATTTAATCTTGAAGATGATGTAACTATTGTTTTTAATAAATGGTTAGATAGTTTACCATATAATCTTTGGTTGACCATAAACGATTCTTTTGTGTTGAATCCTAAAAATAAAGAAGAGAAAAATATCGATAAATCAATATCATATCTAGATAGAATAAAAACAATTGATTCAGATTTTGGATATGATTGTTTCTTAGGTATCACATACGCACTATATAACGATCTTAAAGCCAAAGAAATATTATTAAGATATATAAATAAAATAGATGAAAAAGCCTATTTAGATTATTTAAATAAAGTTCTTAATAAATTGGATTATCATAGACCTAATAAATTAATTAAAACTAATAAAAATGAATTCTTTTATGTTGTTGACGAATATGATGATAAAAATTTAATAAATACTAGAATTGCTTGCTTTTTGCTTGGAATGGTTCTTCAAAAGGTTGAGCCAGACGAAGCTATTAAATACTATTTAAAATCTGAATTTTCTAATGCTTATACTATAGTTGGAAAAATGTATTTTAGCGGAAGAGATATAAAGAAAAATTTAAACGAAGCTATTAAATATTTAGAAATAGCCAAATCAAGGCATGAAAAAGTAGATGAAGAGTTATCGTTTTCATATAGATATAGAGAAGTTAAAACTGATGAAGACGAAATAGTTGAATCACTAGATAATGACAAAATTGTATTTGAAAACTATAATAAAAAGATTCCAGATATTTTTATTTCTTGGTATCACAAAACACAAAATGAAAAGAATGCAGTAAGAAAATATTTTGAAAAAAATTATTTAGTATTTGATTCAGACTTAGATGCAAAAGGTGATTTGGATGAGTGCATTAAAGATGCAATACAGCTATCTAAAACATTTATATTGATGATTAACTACGATTCGGTGATGTGGGCTAATTATGTTCCTCTGGAAGTAACTCAGATATTAAGAAGAGTTGCAAAAGGTGAATTAGCTAAAGAAAATATAAATGTTTTAATTATCGCAAGCCCTGATCATCCAGTTAACGATGTTAATAAAGCTCTATCTATCAAAGCTCAAGAATCTATATCAAAATATGCTAAGGATTGTTGTATTGATGAATCTAACGCATATAATACATTTATTAAAGAATTAATAAATAATGAATCAATAATTCAAGAATATAAATATATGGGTTATTATTTCATCAATACTTTAGCTCAATCATATATTGTGCTTGATATGAACGAACCTCAATATTGTTTTGATAAATTGGACGTATGTTTAAATGAAGGGATATATAATTATATAATTCATGAATACAAAAAAGGATTAAAAGAAAAATATCCTAGATTTCAATATGCATTCAGTGACTATATGGATGATGAATCCAATATTCCTATGTTTATTAATTTTAATAGTGGTTTTATCGAAAAGAAACTACTTAAAAATAATAAATTATATATGCTTAAAGAAATAGATTATTCAAAGAATATATTCATTTATGGTAGAGGCGGTTCGGGAAAGTCCCTACTTCTTAAATATATTCAAATGAATTATTTGAATGATTTATCATTCTATCTTCCTATTACCGAAATAGAAGAATATATGGAAAATGGATTTAATTCGATTG
>JAILNJ010000017.1 GCA_024691665.1 Gammaproteobacteria bacterium
TGGTTTACACCTCAACAAGAACCAAAGAAGAAACAGTATTTACTGGTAAAACCGTTGTTCTTACAGGTGCTCTAACTAAATATACAAGAGATGAAGCATCACTCATTATTGAAAATATGGGTGGTAAAACTTCATCATCGGTATCAAAAAAGACTGATTATGTATTATATGGTGATAATGCAGGTAGTAAACTAACTAAAGCCCAAGCTTTAGGCGTAAAACTCATCACAGAAGACGAGTTTGAGGAAATGATTAATAATGGATAATATTATCGTAAAAGGCGCAAGAGAGAATAATTTAAAAGATGTCTCTTGTGAATTTCCTAAAAATAAATTAGTAGTCGCAACAGGGGTTTCAGGAAGTGGTAAAACCTCTTTTGCGTTTGATACCATCTATAAAGAAGGTCAAAGAAGATATCTTGAATCACTATCAAGCTATGCAAGACAATTCATAGGTGATATGGGTAAACCAGATTGCGATTCAGTAGAAGGACTTTCTCCTGCGATTTCAATCGACCAAAAAGGTGGTTCTAAAAACCCAAGATCTACAGTTGGTACTGTAACCGAAATCGCAGACTATTTAAGATTACTATTTGCACGTATTGGTATTCCATATTGTCCAACTCATCATATTAAGATTGAACCACTTTCAATTGACGAAATGGTTGAAGATTGTCTTAAATATGAAGGAGCTAAAATTACTGTATTAAGCCCCCTAGTAAGAGGTGAAAAAGGTACATTTGAAAACCTCTTTGAACATTTACGTCACGCTGGCTATTCAAGAGTAATAGTAGACGGTGTAATGCAATCGCTTGATGATGAGATTAACCTTAAAAAAACTCTAAAACACGACATTTCTCTTGTGATAGATAGACTAATAGTAGATGCTGAAGATAGGCTTAGAATAAGTGATGCATTTAGCTTAGCTTTAAAAGAATCTGATGGTCTAGTTAAGATTGTAATTAATGAAAAAGAAGAAAAGACATATAGTGCAAAACACTCATGTCCAATCTGTGGATTCTCTATTCCTGATTTAGAACCTAAACTATTCTCATTTAATGCACCAGTAGGTGCTTGTCCTACTTGTGATGGACTAGGGTTTAAGAGACATATTGATGTGGATTTATTAATCCCAGATAAGAGTTTATCTATTAATGGTGGTGCATTAAGAAAGTGGAGTAGTGAAGATACTATGACTATGGTATCTTTAATGGCTTTTATGAAGCAATTTGATATAGACGCTGATACTCCATTTAAAGATCTTCCAAAAGAGAAACAAGATTTAGTACTTTATGGTTCTTCAGAGAACTATCAATATACATATTCATCTAAATCAACTGCATCAGTTCATATGGTTGACACTACATTTGAAGGTGTAGTTAATAATCTTGAAAGAAGATATCTAGAAACTAGTTCAAGATTCATAAGAGAATGGCTTGAACAATATATGGTTGATGATATCTGTCCATCTTGTCATGGTAAGAGATTAAATGAAGCTGCATTAAGTGTTTATATTAATGAATACAATATTGATGATTTATCAAGAATGAGTATTGTTAAGTTAAGTGAAACTCTAAAAACAATTAAGCTAACAGAAAGAGAAGAAAAGATTGCTCATATGATTGTAAAAGAAATCATTAATAGATTAGACTTCCTCGCAAATGTTGGTCTTGATTACTTAACTTTAAATAGATCGTCTAATACTTTATCTGGTGGTGAAGCACAACGTATTAGACTCGCAACTCAAATAGGTTCTAAATTAACTGGAATTGTATATGTTCTTGATGAACCTTCTATTGGTCTACATCAAAAGGATAATCAAAAGTTAATTAATGCCTTAAAAGAGATGAGAGACTTAGGTAATACACTCCTGGTTGTTGAACATGATACAGAAACAATAAGAAGTGCTGACTATATTTTAGACTTTGGACCTAACGCCGGAGTTAATGGTGGAGAGTTAGTATTTAGTGGTACATATGATGAACTAATAAAGAACTCTAATACATTAACTGCGAAATATCTAAGAGGTGACTTAGATATAGAAGTACCTAAAAAGAGACTTACTCCAGAAAGAGGATATATAAGTATTAAAGGCGCAAAGTGCCATAACCTAAAAGATGTGGAAGTTGATTTCCCAATCGGATTAATCACTTATGTAACTGGTGTATCTGGTTCAGGTAAGAGTTCACTCGTTAATGACTGTCTTTCTAAAGGTGCATTAAGAGAAATAAATGGAAAAAAAGTAGTACCTGGTGAATATAAGTCACTAGATTTATCTACTATTGATAAAGTCGTTGTAGTAGACCAATCTCCAATTGGTCGTACTCCAAGATCTAACCCAGCTACATACATTGGTGTATTTGATGAGATAAGAAGTCTCTTCGCATCAATGAGTGAAGCTAAAGCTAGAGGTTATGATAAATCAAGATTCTCATTTAACGTTAAAGGCGGAAGATGTGAATACTGTGGAGGGGACGGTGTAACTAGAGTAGAAATGAACTTCCTTCCAGACGTATATGTTGAGTGTCCTGTATGTCATGGTACTAAATATAATAAAGATACTTTAGATATTAAGTTCAAGGGTAAAAATATCGCTGAAGTTCTCGATTTAACAATCAAAGAGGCAATTGATTTCTTTGAGAATCAACCAAGAATTTTAAGACAACTTAAGACTATTGATTCAGTAGGTTTAGGTTATGTTAAACTTGGTCAATCTTCAACTACACTTTCTGGTGGTGAAGCTCAAAGAGTTAAGCTTGCATATGAACTTAATACTAGAATCTCATCTAACTCTTTATACATTCTTGATGAACCATCAACAGGTCTTCATCAAGATGATATCAACAAACTTCTTCAAGTACTATTCAAGATTAGAGATGCTGGCGCAACCATCATCATTATCGAACATAATCTTGATATGATTAAGACCGCAGATTATATAGTAGACTTAGGCCCTAAGGGCGGAGATGAAGGTGGCTATATAATTGCGAAAGGCACTCCTGAAGAATTAGTTAAGAATAAGAAATCTGACACAGCTAAATTCTTAAAAGATTTACTATAAAAATAATGTGGTGAAATACCCGGATATGTGATAATATATTTATACACGTATTTTAATAGAGGTAAATGTATGGATTTATTAAGTAGACTATTAAACAACTTAATATTAAGTGGAAGCTCTACAAGTTGGTTTAGCGAATGGTTCTATGATCAATCATTTATTAGAATCGGTGAATTCTCTATCGCTAAATATGCTGTATGTATTCTAACTGGAATAATCGTGGCTTTCTTTGTTTGTACAAATGAAAGCAAGAAGATGGGAATTAGAAGAGATGATATTTTAACTATCATGATTATCGCAGTTCCTTTCTGTATTATTCTTGGTCGTATCGGATACATGATGACTGATGGCATTCCTACTTTTAAAAATAAAATAGAACAATATGGATTCTTCCCAGGTGTATTTGGCGGAATCATGAGTATAATTGGATTTGAAAATGCTCCAGGTGATTGGATTAACTATGGTATTTCAGGTATCACTATTATCGCTGCGATAATTGGTGTTGCGCTATGTATTGTTGTTGCTTGTCTAATTAAGAAATGGAAAGTAGCTAACTTTGCAGACATCGTTGCGCCAGGATTGCTTATTGGTCAAGCATTTGGTAGATGGGGTAACTTCTTTAACAGAGAAGCTTATGGAATCGTAGTTGGCGGATGGACACTTGATGGTTCTGAATTAATTCCAAATCTTACAGTTGAAGCACAACGTGCAAAGCTCCTATCATTTGGTATTCCTGAGTTTATCGTAAACAACATGAAGATTAATGGTGGCAATTATTATTATGGTCTAGTTGATGGTGTTCAAACTTATGGTTATGTATCTGGTGAACAGTACTATCACCCAACATTCCTTTATGAATCGCTTCTTAACTTGCTTGGTTTAGGATTCTACTTTATCGCAAGACGTTGTTTCCCTAAACTTAAGAGTGGTATGATTGCTGCTGGATATTTAATCTGGTATGGAATTGTTAGATTCTTTATTGAAATAATTAGAACTGATTCACTCTATATTAATTTCTTCGGAACTCCAGTTAAGAATGCCCAAGTATTCTCAGTTGTATTTATCTTGGTTGGTATTGGACTCATGCTTTACTTAGGACTTTCTAAGAATAAAGAGTTATATAAAGATGCTCTTAAGAAAGGTGAGGCAATAGTTGAAGAAGAACAGAAGAATGATAAAGATGAAGTAGTTAATATTGAGGGTAAGTAATATGAGTTCTTTTTCAAATCAAGTTAAAAATGAAATCACAGTAATTGATGAAAGCGTAAATAAAAAAGAACTCTTAAGAGGACTTCTTCAAATTAACGCTACAATATCATTTACAAATGAAGGTCTAACATTAAAGTTTAAAACTAAAAATATTAACATCGTAAACTTACTTGCGGATTTAATTTATGAATTCTATAAAACTGAATCAACTATCTTAAGTTCACAAGAAAAGAGATTAAACAAAGAAACTATATATATGCTTGAGGTTAACCAAAACGCATCATATATAATTAGAGATTTAAAAATCGTTGAAGCTAAAGAAGATATCTCATATTCGCTAAAGAAAGAAATCTTAAGCGAAGATGAAAGAACTTCATACCTAAGAGGCGCATTCCTGGCTTGTGGTTCTATTAATGATCCTAAGAGTTTAACTTATCATATGGAAATTCAAACATTTAATATGATGGTCGCAACTAACTTAAGAGATTTAATGAACACATTTAGCTTAAATGCTAAACTATCTAAAAATAGAAGAGGATATATTATATATCTTAAGAAAGCAGAAACTATTTCTGACTTTATAAGAATTATTGGCGCATCTGAATCTGTAATGGAATTTGAAAACTTAAGAATTGAAAAAGATTTATCTAATTCCATTAATAGAATAATGAACTGCGAAATCGCAAATCAAAGAAAGACAGAAGAAAGCGCTAGACGTCAGATAGATGAAATTAATTATTTGATGTCTCATAAGATTGAACTTAAAGAGAGTTTAAAAGTAGTCGCAGAGTTAAGACTTAAGTATCCAGATGATTCTTTAACTGAACTTGCGATGAAGTCAGAAGAAGACTTAGAAAAACCTATTTCGAGGAATACAGTTATTCATAGACTCAGAGAGATTCATGAGATTTATATGAATAATTCTGTATCCCAAGAATAAAATTCTTGAAAAAATAGGTCTATTCAAATATAATAAATAATCGAGGTAATAAATATGGCAAAATATTCAGAAGGATACCAAAGACAAGTATCTGACAAAAAGAAACTAATTATATTAATTTCAGCAATCGTTGCTCTAGTTGCTTTAGTAATAGTTGGAGTAGTAGTTTATAACAAAGTTAAGAAACCAGCTAAGTCAATTACTGATGAAGCTTATTCAGAATATTTCTTAAACGACTTAACAAAGATTTGTAAACAAGAAAGAGGAGAAGGTAAAAACGGAACT
Organism: Gammaproteobacteria bacterium; assembly: GCA_024691665.1. Classification (GTDB taxonomy): domain Bacteria; phylum Bacillota_I; class Bacilli_A; order Izemoplasmatales; family UBA1188; genus UBA1188. The sequence continues at coordinate 5,495 of JAILNJ010000017.1, forward strand.
TATATTATTTATGTATGTTCTACTGATTCATCTGTAAGTGACAATAACCTTTCTTACGTTCTCGCTTATCTTGAAAAACAAGTTAAGGGTGAAGTTGAAATGAAGCTTTACTTATTAGATTTCTCTAAGTTTGATTCTACTTCAGACGAAACTGAACAAACAAATGCTGGTACAGTTGAAGCTCAATTAGGTTTTACACCATCAGCAGTTGGAACTTTAATCTATGTCGAAGGTAATGCTGTAGTTAATAAATCAACTCAAGTATTAACAAAACAAGCTGACGTTCAAAAAGCTCTTAAGAATATTCAAAAGACAGGACGTTGGGAATAAAAGAACCCTTTTGGGTTTTTTTATTATAGTGTGGAGGTTTTATGGCTGAATATATAACTGAAAAGTTAATTGAAAATATTGCGGAGAACTTAGGAATTAAGAAATCTCAAGTAGAAGCTACACTTAAACTACTTGAAGAAGGTGGAACAATTCCTTTTATCGCAAGATATAGAAAAGAAGTAACTGGTTCTTTAGATGAAAACGAAATTAAAGAAATCTCTAAAGAATATGAATATGGTCAAGCATTAAATAAGAGAAAAGAAGATGTAATGAGACTCATTGATGAGAAAGGTATGCTCACAGATGAACTCAAGAAAGAAATTGAAGACGCAACTAAACTTATTACTCTAGAAGACATTTATAGACCATTTAAGGAAAAGAAAAAGACAAAAGCTACTGAAGCTATTAAGGCAGGTCTTGAACCTTATGCTAACTGGGTTATGTCATTCCCTAAAGAGGGTGACCCTTATAAAGAAGCTAAGAAGTATGTAAATGATCTTGCACCATCTGAAGATAAAGTTATTGAAGGCGCAATGTACATTATCGCTGAAAAAGTATCTGATGAAAAAGAATACAGAGAATACATCAGAGAAAAGATAATGGAAAGAGGCATCATCACATCTTCTAAGAAAAAGAACGCAGTAGATGAAAAAGAAACTTATAGAGATTACTATGAATATAGTGAAAGAATCTCTACTATTAAGAGTTATAGAACTTTAGCTTTAAATAGAGCTGAAAAAGAAAAAGTAATCACTGTATCAATTGAATGTGATAGAGATTACCTTGTTAATTATTTAAAGAGAAAGGTAAATAAGAAACCAGATGCTGTCGCATCATTCATTATTGATAATGCATGTGAAGATTCATTTGATAGATTAATCTTCCCATCAATTGAGCGTGAAATTAGATCGATTCTTTCTGATCAAGCAGAAGATGACGCTATTAAACTATTTGGTGTAAACTTAGAGAACTTACTTCTTACAGCTCCAATTAAAGGTAAGATGGTTCTTGGTGTTGACCCAGGCTTTAGAACTGGATGTAAAGTCGCAGCTTTAGATAGAACTGGTAAAGTGCTTGGTAAAGGTTTAATTGAACAAAACCAAAGATTCCCAGAAGAAAAAGTGCCTGAGGAAAGAATTACTAAAGCTAAGAACTTAATTACTAATGTTGTACGTAAATATAAGATTGATATTATCGCTATTGGTAATGGTACTGCATCAAGAGAAACTGAAAAGTTTATCGCTGAAACTATTAAAGAAAATAACTTACCATGTAAGTATGTAATAGTAAGTGAAGCAGGTGCATCTGTATATAGTGCATCTAAAGTAGCTCAAGAAGAATTTCCTGATTTCCACGTAGAAGAAAGAAGTGCTGTATCTATTGGACGTCGTATTCAAGACCCACTCGCAGAACTCGTTAAGATTGATCCTAAATCTATTGGTGTAGGCCAATACCAACATGATGTTACAGAATCTAAATTATCTGATACTCTAGACTTCGTAGTTGAAAAAGCAGTTAACGAAGTTGGTGTTGATATCAATACTGCATCTAAATCACTCCTTCAATATGTATCAGGATTAAATAAGACTACAGCTCAATCAATCGTTACATATAGAGAAGAAAACGGAGAATTCAAATCAAGAGAACAATTAAAGAAAGTTCCAAAGATTGGTGATAAGGCCTTTGAACAAGCCGCAGGCTTCTTAAGAGTTCCTGAATCATCTAATCCATTTGATAAGACTCCAATTCACCCTGAATCATATGACATTGCAAAACAAATCCTTAAATATTTAGGATTTACTGAAAATGATTTAGGTTCTAATGATTTGATTAGAAAAGTTAATTCAACTGATCAAGCTAAAGTAGCTAAAGAATTAAATATCTCAGAAGTGCTTGTTGAAGATATCTTTAAAGCATTTATCGCACCTAATAGAGACCCAAGAGACGAACTTCCTCAACCAATATTAAAGAGTGATTTGCTCACTCTTGAAGACTTAAAGCCAGGAATGAAACTTGAAGGAACAGTCAGAAACATTACTGACTTTGGTGCATTTGTAGATGTAGGTATCCATGAATCTGGACTAGTACATATCTCTAAGATGGCAAAAAGAAGAATTGCTCATCCAAGCGAAATATTAAAGGTTGGAGATATCGTTGAAGTTTGGGTAGTAGATACTGACCTTCAAAGAAAGCGTTTAGCTCTCACAATGGTAAATCCAGCTGAATAGTAAAAGTATAAGTCAAGGCATAAAAGTCCTTGACTTATACCTTATTTATAGGTTAAAATAATTAAGCCGTGGAGCAGTACCCAAGTGGTTGAAGGGGCGCGCTTGCTAAGCGTGTAGATCGGGTTAAACCGGTGCGAGAGTTCAAACCTCTCCTGCTCCGCCATTAAAGAACAATAGGACTGATACGATTGTATCAGCCCTTTTTTGTTTTGAATAGCACCCTATAGTGATTTGTAATAATTTCCAAACGTTTCCATTGAATCAATAATTGGCATCAATTCTTTACCTAGTGTGCTAAGAGAATACTCAACATGTGGTGGATTGGTTTTGTAATCAGTTCTTATAATTAGCCCATCTTCAACCATTTGCTTTAAAGAATCTGTCAGTACTTTCTGAGAAACTCCTTCTAATGATCTTTGGAGTTCGTTAAATCTCCAGGGTCTAGTTCTTAGATTTCTAATTATTAGTATTTTCCATTTAGAGCCAATTAAAGAAACAGTAGTGGCTACAGGGCAAAGAGGTAATTCAGATTTCTTTTTCATACACCTATTATATCACGCATTCAATTTGTTATGCGTAGTTACTTTTAAGTGCGTACTTTTTTGTTATTTATTTTTATGATTAAATAATAATATCAAAGGAGAATAAAATGACAGATATTAAGTGGTGTATTGATTATTTAAAAGATTATAACCATATCAATTACGATCTTTCTTATGATTGGTCAACTTTAAGAAAGCTTTTAAATATCACAATGCCAATCAATATAAGTGATGAATTTTATATAAAGCAAGACAGAATATTAAAAGATATTTTATCTAGAAAAGACATAATTGATGTTGCAACTTTCTCTAATGGTGTTTCTTTATATAAGGGTGATATCACCCTTTTAAAAGCAGATGCAATAGTGAATGCTTGTAACTCTCAAATGTTAGGATGCTTTGTTCCTGGCCATCATTGTATCGATAACGCGATTCATTCTTTTGCAGGTCTTCAAGTGAGAAGAGATATGTTAAAAATAATGAAAATGCAAGGCCATGAAGAAGAAAGCGGACATGTGAAAGTGTCTAGTGCCTATAATTTGCCATCTAAATATATATTTCATACTGTAGGGCCAATCTATTCAGGAACATTTAAAGATGAAACTGATTTAGCAAGTTGTTATTATTCTTGTTTAAGAAAAGCGGATGAAATGGGATTAGATTCAATTGTGTTTTGTTCTTTATCCACAGGAATATTTGGCTTTCCAATTGAAAAAGCTAGTAGGATTGCTATTAAATGTGTTGATTTGTATTTAAAAGAAGAAAATAAAAATATTAAAAAAGTGATTTTCGATGTCTTTAATGATAACGATTATAAAGTATATGAAAACAATATGAAGGAGGTTAAATTATGATCATTAATACCGGACAAAGAACTGACATACCTGCCTTCTATTCTAAATGGTTTATAAATCGAATTAAAGAAGGATATGTTTTGGTTAGAAATCCGTATTATCCAACAATTGTTACAAAGTTTTTATTAAATCCAGAGGTGGTGGATGTGATTGGTTTTTGCACAAAAAATCCACGACCGATGTTCCCTTATTTAGATGAACTAAAAGACTTTGGTCAGTTTTGGTACGTTTCAATTACTGGTTTTGGAAAAGATTTAGAACCTAATGTTCCTCCTATTGATCAAGTAATTGAAGATTTTAAATATTTATCTAATAAAGTAGGCAAGAATGCTGTAGGCTGGAGATACACTCCAATTATTGTTAATAGCAAATACACAAAAGAATATCACATCAAAATGTTTGAACATATCGCTTCTAAATTAGATAGCTATACTTCTTTAGCAGCGTTTGGATTTGTAGATATTTATCCAAAATTAGAAAAGAATCATCCGGAGATTAAAGATACAGATGATGAAACAAAAATTGAAATAGCTAAGGCGTTTTTGGATATTGCTAAAAAACATCATATGGATTTAAGACTTTGTTCAAAAGAAAAGTGGCTTGTTGATTATGGTGTTGATATTGATGGATGTATGAGAGTTAAAGATTACGAGAATAGCATCAATTCAAAATTAGACATCAAACAAAAAATGGAAGCGAGAAAGAATTATTGTGCTTGCTATCTTTCTAATGATATTGGTTCATACAATTCTTGTATGCATCTATGTAAGTATTGTTATGCAAACGGAAATGAAATGACAATTAAAAATAATTATAATTTGCATGATGATAATTCACCTTTGTTAATCGGTCATATCAATCCAGGCGATAAGATAAAACTTGCTAAGCAAGAAACATATAAAGATAGAAGAGTTACATTATTTTGATTATGAAAGAGATAGAAAGAATTAAAGAACTTATAAATGAGTCTGATGCTATAGTTATTGGTGCAGGAGCAGGTTTATCAACTGCTGCTGGTTTTGAATATGGCGGGAGCTATTTTTTAGAAAACTTTCCTGATATTTATAAGAAATACGGTTATACAGATATGTATAGTGCTGGATTTCATCCATTTTTAACTAGTGAAGAAAGGTGGGGCTATTGGTGCAGATTCATCTATTTGCAGAGATATAAAGAAGGAGCAAAACCTCTTTATAAAAAACTTTATGAAATGATAAAAGATAAAAACTATTTTGTGATTACTACAAATGTTGATCACCAGTTCCAACTCTCTGGTTTTTCTAAGGATAGATTATTTTATACACAAGGTGACTATGGCCTATTCCAATGTTCAAAGCCATGCCATCAAAAAACATATGATAACAAAGAACAAATAATGGAAATGATTCATTCTCTTAAAGAGGGTTTGATTCCTGCTAGTCTTATTCCTAAATGCCCAATATGTGGGGAAGAAATGACTATGAATCTAAGAAGTGATGATAATTTTGTAGAAGATGAGGGATGGCACACTGCCTCTCATAACTATGAGAAATTCTTGAGTGAAAACAAAAATAAAAAGATTCTCTTCTTGGAGTTGGGAGTGGGATGGAATACACCTGCCATCATTAAATATCCATTTATGAGAATGACACATTATTTTAAAAATGCTTTTTATGTTTGCATAAACAAAGGATTCAACCGCATTCCAGAAATAATAAATGATAAGTCGATTGTCTTAAATGCTGATATTAATGTGCTAATGAATGATTGAAAGATTTAGTACTTATAGCGCAGTTATAATTAATGGTATTTTAATCATTCATTAGCACATTAATATCAGCATTTAAGACAATCGACTTATCATTTATTATTTCTGGAATGCGGTTGAATCCTTTGTTT
>JAILNJ010000037.1 GCA_024691665.1 Gammaproteobacteria bacterium
CTACATCAGATACCTGATACATTAAAGGATATTTGAGTGGTTTATCATCACCTTCAGGAACTGAAAGAATAAATAGATTTAAGTGTGATCCTGTATCAAACTCTGCAGGACACACCATATTTCCAATATTTTCAAGGAAGATTAAATCAAAGTGATTGTTATCTAATCCATCTAATCCTTCTTTAGTCATATCCGCATCCATGTGACATTGTCCATCTGTATGGATTTGGATTGAATGAGTTCCTGTGAGTTCACTAATCTTTACTGCATCAACAGTTGATTCTACATCAGCTTCCATTACCGCGATTTTAAATTCTTCTTTTAATTTATTAATTAATGCAAGAAGTGTAGTAGTCTTTCCAGCACCTGGAGACGCCATTACATTAATGAAGAAAGTTCCCTCTTTTTTAAGTTCTTCTCTAGTTCTCTCAGCTCTATTTGAATTCATATCAAATGCGCTCTTTTTTATTTCGATTGTTCTAATTGCCATATTTCACCTATTATCTTAATGTTATCACTATGTCAAATAAAAGCACAACAAACTTTTTAATTAATAATTAAAATAACTTAATAATTGTGAAAAATATAGGTGTATTATTCACAACTTAAGCATTAGAGTTGCAATTCTCTTTTAAATAGAGTAAATCTACTAAATAGATTTTTGAAAAATTAAATCGAAATATATAATATTTATGGTGACAAAATGAAGTACGTAATATTTGTTTTATTAGTCTTAATTTCATATGTATTAGGTTCTATTCCTTTTGGAGTAATAATTGGTAGATCTAAAGGTAAAGATTTAACTAAAGAAGGCTCAGGAAATATCGGAACTACTAATGCGACAAGAGTTCTTGGAATAGTATCAGGATTATGCGTTGGAATATGTGATATTCTAAAGGGCACAATTATAATAATCCTTGTCCATATCCTAGAACATTACAATGTTTGGTATAACCCAATTATTGTGGATGGTGAAAACTTATATGTTATATATGGCTTCGCTTCAGTTATTGGACATTGTTATTCTTGTTTCTTAAATAAGAAAGGCGGTAAAGCCGTTGCTACAAGTTTTGGAGTACTTCTTGTTTGTTTCCCTTGGTCATCACTTGGAGCTGCTATCATATTTGGAATCACTTTGGCTTTATGGGGCTATGTATCAGTATCTAGTACATCAGCCACATTAACTGGACTTATTATGTCTTGGATTATATATGGTATAAATGATGGTTATTATATATCTTGTATCTTCTTAACTTTAATGGCTATTCTAATTGTTATTAAACATAAAGAAAACTATAAGAGATTAGTTGAAGGCACAGAATCATGCTTTAAAAAGAATAAAGGACTACATCACGTGTAGTCCTTTATTTATTATTCAGATGCTTGAGCGAAGTTCTCAATCTCTTTTAGAATTGATTTATCTAAGAAAGAATCTCCTGTAGATATTACTACATTGAGTACTTTTTCATCATCAGATACCCTTACGATTAAGACGCTGTTTTCTTCTGGAAGTTCAGATTTAATTCTTTCTATTTCTTTTTGGAACTGTTCAGTTTCTACATATTTTTCATCATAAGTTCTATATTTTTTTCTGATAATTCCATACAACTCTAAGTTTTCAGTTAACTTTTCAAGTGTTCTATTGGTTTCACTTAATACTTCAAGAATCATAAGTGAGGTTAAGAGTCCATCACCACCTGATGATAATCTTGATAAGATTATGTGTCCATATGGTTCACCACCAAGTGAACCTTTTACTTCATTTAATTTAACACTGACATTCTTATCACCAACACCCGATGTAACAACATCTATTTCTTCTTTTTCAAGTGATAACTTAAGTCCTGGGTTTGAGTCTTCACTAACTACTACTAAGTTGTTATCTAACTTCTTACTATTTTTATAGTAGTTTGCGAGAACGTATGTGATTTTATCTCCATCATATACGTTTCCTTTTTTATCAGTAATTATTACTCTATCTCCATCACCATCAAAGGCAAAGCCATAATCACATGATTCAAGTTTAACAATACTCTTAACGTTAGCTAAATATCCTGAACCACATTTTAGGTTAATGTTTTTGCCATCTGGAGCGTTAGCTACTACTGTCTTTCTAAAATCATAATAAGATAAAATTTCTCTATATAAGTTTGTGAGTGATCCATTTGAGAAGTCAAAGGCAATCTTATAGTTAGAAGCTATCTTAAATGATTTTAATAGTTTTGTATAAGGATAGATTGAGAAGAATGGAAGCGGAGCCCCATATACTGGAATATTATTACCCATATTTGATTCAAGGACTAAGGCTTGCTCATCATTGAGTTTAATTCCTTTTACTGCAATCTTAATTCCACTCTTTTCATGGGTGTTATGACTACCAGTAATCATTACACCTATTGAGTTATAGTATTTAGATAAATAGATAAGACATGGCGTAGTTGTGATATTTAAATCATACACATAAAAACCTACATCTTTAAGTCCTTCTACTAAAGCATCTTTTAATACTTTACTAGATTCTCTAGTATCCATTCCGACAATACAAGTATTAATCTTAAAGCAACCTAAAGCATGCGCCACTTTTTTAACAAGTTGTGGCGTAATATCTATTAATGCTTCTCCTCTAATTCCATCTGTGCCAAAATACTTTTTCATACTAATATCCTAAAAGTCTAAATACTTCGCTAATATCATCATTAATTACTAGCGTAGCATCTTTATTTTTGTATACATCAGATTTATTAATAATTACTAAATTTCTTCCATTAAAGTATTCTACAAATTGTGCAGCTGGGTAAACTGAAAGTGATGTACCGCCAATAATAAGTGTATCAGCTTCACTAATCTCTTTAATCGCATTCATTATAGAATTATAATCTAATGATTCTTCATATAAGACTACATCAGGTTTAACTATTCCACCACATGTACATAGTGGAACACCTTTTGAATTTAAAA
>JAILNJ010000120.1 GCA_024691665.1 Gammaproteobacteria bacterium
ACAACTATTTCAAGTATAAATATTAGGAGGCTCGGTATTTTTAGTTCTTTGAAGAATGTATAATAGATTACTTCACTTGTTGGATGATAGAACATTATTAGAAGCAAGTGGAAAGTAAAGAATATTATAAGTGCGATAGTAAAGATTTCAAGATTATTTAAGAAGATCATTCTTTTAATTGTGAAGCTTCTTACAGGCACCTGTAATAATCCATTTAAAACTTCCTTCTTTTTGTTGTAATATATGATTCTATTCTTTGCATACCAGAAGATAAAGATAATTAAATTCACTACGAAAATAATGACTAAATAATGATATCTACTTGTTTCAAGTGAAATATATGATTCTTTTTCTCCTTTTTGAACAACATAATTATCTCCTTCAAGTTTTTCAAGGAGAGCATTAATGTCATAGTTATTCTCTATAGTTTTAACAAGGACATTATTAGTTTCAACTTCTAGTCCTGTAATATTTGATGCATAGGCGATAAATGTATTTGGAGAATCAATAAAATCTTTAATTTTTAGTTTATAAACTTTATCGTTTATGGTAAAAGCATAAGTTTCTCCGATATTCATATTATATCTTTTTTGATAATCAAGTGTAAGAATGATTGTATCATCTTCATCAGTATCATATTTAACACTTACATTTGCAATATCTTTTATCATTGAAGTATCTAAAATATAAAGAACTAATTCTTTATTATTGTAGACAGCTTTAATTGGGTCTGAGATATAAGTATATACTATCGCATCTTCATTTCTTAAGATGTCTTTATTAGTATCATTTACTTCTACTTTAAGTTCAGTATCATATGAGAAATAATTCCTCTGTTCACTAAGTTTTGAATGTCTAAAACCGAGGTTTGCTTGAAACATAAGTGACACAACAAACGTAATAAAGAATAATGGAACTAAACTCTTATCAAGCAAAGTTTTAAAGAGCAATCTTCCATAGTTGGAATCCATATATCTAGCTTTAGAGCCACTTCTTATATAATCACTAATCTTCACAACGATATAAAACATTAAAATGATGAATGAAACATAAAAAAGAATTGCCATTACATCACTCTTAAGAGCGAAGATAAAGAATACACAAGCAAGCAAAGATAAAATATATGGGAAAGCATTAAATCTCTTTTTAAGATGAAGTGCAACATATAAATAGAATGATGTCTGAGTAATGATTGAATAAATTAGTGGGAATACTAAGGGAAAGATTATATTTGGAATCTTAAAAATAAAACCAGGATCTCCACCTTCAATATAACCAACAAGATATAACATACCAAATGATGCAAGAGATCCCATTAAACTTCCAAGAATTACTGGGAATAACTTTGTTAAGTTATATAAAACTACCTTCTTCCATCTTTTAGATGTAATATCAAGGATTGTATAAAATAATTTATTCTCAAACTTTAAACTATGAATTACTGTGAAATCTATAAAGTATAAAAGTAAGGCAATAAGTAAGAATAAATTAGATATAGTTTGATGTCTAATTAAAAGATAAATATGTTCATTAATATAGCTAACATTTATTATATTAAAACCCGCAAAAAGAAAAAATGATGACAAAAACATCATTAGTGTAATAAGATTAAATCTAATTTTAGGTCTTATTGATAAATTAAACGCTATCTTTATCATCTTTAATCACACCATCTTGAATAGTGAGTACTCTTGATGCGCTACTCTTAAGTAATTGATAATTTGTCGCATGAATAATTGAAGTATGATATAAGTTGTTTAAGTGAGATAAACAATCGACAATAATATCGATTTCAAATTGTTTAAGTCCCTTAGTGATATCGTTTAAGAGTAATACAAAAGGACGCGCTGCCATAGCACGTGCAAGTAATACTTTTACTCTATCAACTAAACTTATATCTTTAACATATTCATTCTTGATATCTTCTAAATTTAAGTTATCTAGAAGTTCATCAATATATTCTTCTTGAACAGTAAGTCTATTAAGTCTTACAGGCATAGTGATATTATCAAACACAGTTAAGTTTTCAAATAGTCTATCCCTATAAGAGATATATCCTATATCACTTATTCTCCACTCTTCTCTATTATTGAAGTTAAATGAAGTTAAATCTTCATTACCATAATATAGTTTTCCTTTAAGTACCTTATTCTTAAGGTACAAAGCATTTAATACGGCTTGAGCTTCATCATAATATGAGAAAAGGAGAGTAATTTCTTTTTCAGTAATAGAAAAACTCAAATCTTCTAATATGTAGTTATCATTTACTT
>JAILNJ010000146.1 GCA_024691665.1 Gammaproteobacteria bacterium
TTTTAAAATAAATCTAATATATATCAAAAATTGGATTAGTTAACTGCTAATCCATTTATAATAATTAAGATTTTATATTTTTATTCTTTTAAGCTACAAAAATAGCTAAAAAGAATAAAAATAAAAAAGCTGAATAATTAAAAATGGATGAGCAGTTAACTCATCCATTTTTTGTTATATATTAGATTTCTTTTAAGAAACTCTTACCAATTCTAGGCATTTCAGTGCCAAAGTTATCAGATACTGTAGCACCTAAATCGGCAAATGAAGTTCTAGTTCCAAGGTTAACTTCTTTATCTAATCCTTTATAGTAACCAAGTACTGGAACGAATTCTCTTGTATGATCAGTTCCTGTCCATGTAGGATCATTACCATGGTCAGCTGTAACAAGGAGTAAATCTCCTTCTTTTAATTCTTTCATTAAGTTACCAAGGTCAGCATCGAATTCTACCATTGCGTTATAATAACCTTCCACATTTCTTCTATGACCATATAGAGCGTCGAAGTCAACTAAATTAACAAAGCAGAATCCTGTGAAGTCTTTATTCTTAACAATATCAGTTGTGATTTCCATACCATTGTGGTTAGATGTGATATGGTTGCCTTCATCTACACCATAAGCGTTAAAGATATCAGAGATTTTACCTACAGAAATAGTCTTAAATCCTTTATCTTGAACAAAGTTCAATACTGTCTTTTCAGGTGGGTTTACTGAATAGTCATGTCTATTAGTAGTTCTTTGGTATTTACCATCACCTAAATAAAGATATGGACGAGCGATAACTCTTCCTACTTTCCATTCTTCTTTTAAAGTAATTTCACGAGCAATCTTACAATCTCTATATAATTCTTCTAGTGGAATAACATTTTCATCAGCAGCAATTTGAAGTACTGGGTCAGCACTAGTATAAACGATTAATGCGCCAGTCTTTCTTTGTTCTTCACCAAGTTCTTCTAAGATTGCAGTTCCTGATGCAGCTTTATTACCAATTACTTTTCTTCCTGTTTTTTCCTCAAGTAAATCAATTAATTCTTTAGGGAAACCAGTTTCAGTAAATGTTTTAAATGGTTTAGTTGTTTCAATACCCATCATTTCCCAGTGGCCAGTCATTGTGTCCTTACCACGAGAGAGTTCTTGCATCTTACCATAAATACCTTTAACTTCTAGGTCAGATTTAATTCCTCTAATAGGAGCAATCTTACCATATCCTAAAGCTTCCATATTAGGTAAGTGAATACCTTCTTTTTTAAATTCAGCTATGTGTTGGATTGTTGCTGCTCCATCATCACCAAACTTGTATGAATCAGGGCAAGTACCAATACCAACGCTATCCATAACAATTAAAAATACTCTTTTAAATTTCATATATATCTATACTCCTTCATTAACTATTATTAATTTCATCAAATTTATCGAATATTGTCTTTTTAGAGACGTGTGTATAAAACTCTGTGGTTGAAACATCTTCATGACCTAGGAGTTCTTTTACCGCCATAATATCAGCCCCACCTTCGAGAAGATGCGTCGCAAATGTATGACGTAATGTATGAGGGGAAATTGTTTTATATATATTAGCCTCTTTGGCTAACTCTTTAATAATTTTAAATACACCAACTCTAGATATTCTATCTCCATTCTTATTAACGAATAAGGCAGATCTATCTTTTGGCATTAATTTAGGTCTTGAATCAAGAATATATCTTCTTATTGCACCAACGGTTTCATCGTTTAGTGGGACTATTCTTTCTTTGGATCCTTTTCCATATACATTTATGAGTTTTACATTTAAATGTACATCTTCAAGATTTACATTTGTAAGTTCGCTTATTCTAAGGCCAGACCCATAAAGCATTTCTATTATTGCATAATTTCTAATATTTAGCACGTCATCCGATCCTTTAGCGGCTAAGAGTAATCTATCAATTTCTTCATGAGATAATACAACAGGAACTCTTTTATCAAGTTTAGGTCCAACTACTTTTGCGATTTGGTCATTTTCAATTCTTCCTTCCTTAAGTAAATAAGTATAGAAAGAGTTGATCGCAGATAACTTTCTTTTTTCACTAGATTTCTTAGTATCAAGTCTATATAAATGGTTTAAGTATTTCTTAAGATAATCACTCTTTAAATCTCTAGAATCGATACAGTTATAGTTTTCCTTAATAAAATTAAGATAGTCTAAAATATCTCTTTCATAGGCACTTATAGTATTTTTACTTAAGTTTTTATTAAGTTTTAAAACTAAACGATATTCTTTTAATAGTGGTTCTAATTTCATAAGAATTTACTGAATACTATATTTCCTAAATCTAATCCTTTCTTTGTGAGTCTCAAATAATCTCCATCTATTTCAAGAAGACCATTATTGATGAAATCTTGAACAAATGGATAATCATCTAATAAATCATTTTTAAATAATACTTTGTATATATTTAATGATACACCTTTTATAGTTCTAAGTCCAAGGATATTATATTCGACCTTGAGGTCGCATTCTTCTATTTCTCTTTCAGCTTCATATTCAGCTTTAGAGTTAAATAAAGCATACGTTTTTAGACTATTTGTATTAAAGAACCTCTTATTTCCTACTTTAGAGTGGGCATTTAATCCAAGTCCAAGATAGTCTTCTAAAGTCCAATAAGACATATTGTGAATAGATTCAAATCCTGATTTTGCGTAGTTAGATATTTCATATCTCTTAAACCCAAGTTCATCTAATTTATTGTTTATATAATCTCTCATTTTAACCGATTCATCTTCAGTTGGAAGAGATATTTTCTTGTGATCTAAGTCATATTTTAAGATGGT
>JAILNJ010000005.1 GCA_024691665.1 Gammaproteobacteria bacterium
TATGCTTCCATAATAAGGAGATATTAATGAATAAAGATTTATATGAGATGATATTTAAACGTAAATCGTTTCACTTATTTAGAAATGTAGGAAATGAATCAATCACAGATGAAGAATTAAAAGATATTGAAAATGCATTTAATACCTTTGAACCTTTAGATCCATCAATTAAAGTAAAAATCAAAATAACTAAGGATGATACAACTTGTAAGAGGGGTCAAGAATACTGTATTCTTATGTATTCTGAAACTAAAGAAAACTACCTTCAAAATATCGGATATCTAGGTGAACAGTTAGACTTATATTTAGTATCTAAAGGAATTGGTACACTTTGGTTTGGCATAGGTAAACCTAAAAAAGAAAAGACTGTTGATGGCCTAACTTATGTAATCATGATTGCGATTAAGAAAATAGATTCGCCTGATAAGTTTAGGAATGATATGTTTAAGAGTAAAAGAAAAGACCTAAAAGATATCTGGGAAGGTAAAAACTATACTGATATCGCTAATATAGTTAGATTTACTCCTAGCGCATGTAACTCTCAACCTTGGTTTGTAGAAGCATCTAAAGAAGAACTTAAAATATATAGAAGAAGAAAACCAGGTAGAGTTGGTATTATGTCTTCTTTCGCAGTCAAATATTATAACCAAATAGACATGGGTATATTCTTATGTTTCCTTGAATTATGTCTATTAAAGAATAATATAGAATATACAAAAGAAGTGTTTGAAGAAACTGATCATGATGCATTAAATAACTTAACCGCAGTATATAAAATAAAGTAGAGGATATATGTCACTTAAATTAGTTAAATTAAGTAAACAATATAAAAAACAAATAACTGATATATTAGATGAATGGGTTGAATATAATAATACTCATGAAACTAATCATTCACCATGGGCAATATTTTCAGACCATTCAAATTTTGATGAATACATCATTAAAACTAAAGAAAGAGAAATGCCAAGTGATCCAAAATATGTTCCATCTTCATTATTCTATGCATATGATGAGGATAGAGATGTTATGGTAGGCGCGGTTAATATTAGGCATTGCTTAAACGATAATCTGCTTAAAACTGGTGGACATATAGGTGATGGTGTTAGGCCATCAGAAAGAAGAAAAGGATACGCCACTAAAATGATTGCCTTAGCTTTAGAGGAATGTAAGAAACTAGAAATAAACAAAGTATTAATTACTTGCGATAAAGATAATATCGGTTCTAGAAAACAAATCATGAATAATGGCGGAATCAAAGAAAATGAAATAATTGAAGATGATGGAAACATCGTTGAAAGATATTGGATTGAACTATGATTACAATTAAAAGGAACTCGCACTTGAGTTTCTTTTTTTGTTGTTTAATATATTACTAAACTAATAGTTCAAAAAATAATAAACTAATTATACCAATAATACCTTTTTTATCTCTAAACTTTTGGTATAATTGAATTAGAATGGAGGTTCAATATGAAACTATCACTAGCAAGTAATATTCAAAAATTTAGAAAGGAATCAAAACTAACTCAAGAACAGTTAGCTGAAGCATTAGGTGTAACATTCGCAGCTGTATCTAAGTGGGAAAGAGGTGTTGCAACACCTGATCTTGAATTAATCGCAACTATGGCTAATCTATTTGGAATATCTGTGGATAAGTTAATTGGATTTAATATGGAAGATAATAGCATTGCTGAACTTGGTAAAAAATTCGATAAATTAGTTTTTGAACAAAAATTTGAAGAAGCATTAGAACTCGCTGAGGAAGGCTTATTTAGATATCCTAATAACTATGATGTGGTTCATAATGCTGCTTACTCATATTTCTATATTGCTACTAAAACTGATAATAAAGACTATTACAAAAAAACAATTGAACTTCTTGAACGTGCAAGATTATTAATTCCTCCTAAATCGGAGGACGCAACTAAAAATGAAATAGTGATTCAAGGTGAAATTGCCCAATGTTATTTAGTATTAAAAGACATCGATAAAGCAGTTGATATTTTAAAGAAAAACAATGTTAATGGAACTTATAATTCACTGATTGCTTATTCAATGACTCAAAAGAAGAATTTTGATCCTAAAGATGCTAAACCATTTATAAGAGCGGCGATTAGTACTTCAGTAAATGAATTCTTAAATTCAATGATGAGTATGGCTAACTACTACAAACAAAAGAAAGAATATTCAAAAGGAATTGAGAGTATGCTTTGGCTTAAGGAGTTTTTAAATAGTTTAAAAATAGAACCAAATAAAACATCTTTCTTTGACAAACTCGTTAGTACTATTTATGTAATGATTGCTAACTTTTATAATAAAAAGAATGAAAAAGAAAGCGCAAGAAAATATATTGAATTAGCCGTAGCTTTAGCGAAAAAGTTTGATGCAAATCCAACTTATAAAACGAATAATATCAGATACATTATTGAAGATGATGATGATCTATATGTTGATGCACTTGGAAGCACTGCAATAAGTGCGGTTGAAAAACAAATTAAATCTAGTCCTGAACTTAATAAGTTGTGGGAGGAAATGAAAAAATGAAAAGAAAAGAAGATATCGCAAAACCTTATGTAAGACAATTATTTAAAGGTAATGTATTAAATTTCATATTAGCATTTGTTGGTGTATTAATGATTACTGTATGTGCACTATTTGTATCATTCATTATCCAACAAATAGTAGATGCAATTAATGGAGTAAGTGCTTTAAAGTTTAAAGAGATTATATTTGCCACAGCTGGTTTAATTGTATTCTTAGTTGTTTCATATTTATTTGAACTTAACTTCAAACCAAAGTTTACTGTTAAGGCTATCTCTCAATATAAGAATCATGTATTTGGAGAAATCACTAAAAAGAATATTTCAGCTTTCTTAGGTGAAGATTCATCAGTATATATCTCTGCCTTGACTAATGATATTCAGGCTATTGAAAAAGGATATCTTCAAGATATATTCTTACTCGTAAATAATATCTTATTATTCATAGGCGCATTTACTTTAATGCTTATCTATAGCCCTCTCTTAACTGCTATTGCTGTAGGTTTCTCATTCTTCCCAGTTATTGCTTCAATTATTACTGGTAATCATATGGCTAAGGCAGAAGAGGAAGTATCAAATCAAAATATTAAATACACTTCAACTTTAAAAGATTCTTTAAGTGGATTCTCAGTAATCAAATCTTTTAAAGTAGAAGCTGAAATGATTAAAATCTTCTGCGAAGATGTTAAGAAGTTATCTCGTGCTCAATCAAAGAAGATGAGAATATCAATTCTAATTGAACTCCTCGCTAATGCTGCTGGATTTACAGCTCAACTTGGTGTATTCCTCTTAGGTGCTTATTTAGCTTTATCAGGAAAAGGAATTACTGCTGGTACAACAATGTTATTTGTTCAATTAATGAACTATGTAATCACACCTATTAATGTAATCCCTCAATGTGTCGCAGAAATGAGAGCTGCTAAATCATTAATTAGAAAGATCGCAACTTCATTAAATAAGAATGTAAGAGAAGTTAAGACATCTTCAATTAATGAGATTAAAGATGGCATTAAGATTAATAATCTATCATTTGGATATGAAGAAGATAAAGAAATACTCCATGATATTAACTTTGACTTTGAGCTTGGAAAGAAGTACGCAATTGTTGGCACATCTGGTTCAGGTAAATCAACACTACTTAATCTTTTAATGGCATCTAATTCTAAATATAATGGTGAAATCAACTACGATACTGAAGAATTAAGAAATATAAGCAGTGATAATCTTTATGAGATTGAATCAATTATCCAACAAAATGTATTTATCTTCAATGCAACTATTAAAGATAATATTACAATGTTCCAATCATTCCCTGAAGAAGAAATTGAAAGAGCTATTAACTTATCAGGATTATCCACTTTAATTAAAGAAAAAGGACAAGATTATCTCTGTGGTGAAAATGGTTCAGGACTATCGGGTGGTGAGAAACAAAGAATCTCTATCGCAAGAAGCCTACTTAGAAAATCTCAAGTACTTTTAGTAGATGAAGCTACTGCGGCACTTGATAAAGAAACAGCTTTCCAAGTATCTAGTGCCATCCTAAATCTTGAAGGTGTCACAAGTATCGTTGTAACTCACGCTTTAGATGAGGCACTTCTTAAAGAGTATGATTCAATCATCACTCTTAAAAATGGTTCTATAGTTGAATCAGGTTCATTTGAATCACTATTAAACAATAAAGGATATTTTTACTCTTTATTCACAGTTTCACAATAAAATGGCTTATTAATTTAAGTCATTTTTTGTTTATATTTTCCATAAAAATGTGAATTATTAAACATATAAAAATTTAATATCGTTTCATTTCACTTAAATACTCTCTTGTGATATATTAGTTAGTTGTAACTAACTCAATGAAAGGAGAGGTTTTATGAAGAAGAAAAATGAAACTATTTCATATATCGTGGAACTGGTCAAATATAAGAAGTGGATGTTTCTAACTTCTACCATTTTAGCTATTATTAATGCGGTATTGATCATTGTTCCTTATATCATGCTTTCAGGTATTGGTTCATTTGTAGGAATACTTGAAAGACTTGTAAATGATGTACAAAACAATCAACCATTTGATGCAAGTTTTTATTGGCTTAGATTAGGCATTATGATTGGTTGTGTTGTTCTTGCACCAATATTTAAATTTGTGTCTACAGCTATATCCCATGCTGCTACGTTCCATGCTTTAAAGAAGATGAGAATGGATATGGCGATGAGATTATCTGAGATGCCTCTTGGTGATATTGAAAGATTAAATCCAGGTACAGTAAAAGGTATTATGGTTGAACGTGTTGATGCATGCGAGAAGATCTTAGCTCATATTGTCCCTGAGGTTACAAGCGGCATACTCGCAGCTATATTCTTATTAGCATTGATGTTTATTGTTGACTGGAGACTTGGTCTTGCATCATTTGCTTGTGTGCTTATTGGACTTATATTCTTTGCGTTTATGATGAGAGGTTCTGCTCAATCTGCTCAATATTGTGTGGATAAGACTAATGAATTAAACAATACTGCGATTGATTATATTAATGGTATTGAAGTAATAAAAGTATTTGGAAAAGAAGATGATTCTTATGAAAGATTTAAAAAGGCAGCTCATGAAGGGGCCTATTGCTTTATTGATTGGATGAGAAGATGTCTAGTGCCACAAATTGGTGGGTTTGTTATTGCTCCATATACACTTCTTGGTATTTTACCAATCGGTGCACTTCTTTATATGAATAATCAATTAAGCTTATCTGGTTTAATTATGACAATTGTCTTATCTGTTACTGCAATTGGATTCTTACTTGTATTATTTTCTTATTCAGATGATTTAAAACAAATCCAAGTAACAATAGGAGAAGTATTAAGAATTGTTCACGCTGATACACTAGATAGACCAGCTGATTCTAAAGAATTACCTAAAACATTTGATGTTTCTATTGAAAATGTTGATTTTGGATATGATTCTAAGGAAGTTCTTCATAATGTTTCCTTAAATATTAAATCAGGAACATTCACTGCCTTTGTAGGCCCATCTGGTGCTGGTAAATCTACCTTAGCTAAACTAATTGCTTCATATTATGATCCTAATAAAGGTTCAATTAAAATTGGTG
Organism: Gammaproteobacteria bacterium; assembly: GCA_024691665.1. Taxonomy (GTDB): domain Bacteria; phylum Bacillota_I; class Bacilli_A; order Izemoplasmatales; family UBA1188; genus UBA1188. The sequence continues at coordinate 5,639 of JAILNJ010000005.1, forward strand.
GAGTAAATTTAAAAGATATTCCACTTGAAAAGTATAATGAAATGATTTCATATGTATCTCAAAATAATTATCTATTCAACATGTCTATTTATGACAATATTCGTGTCGCAAAGCCAAGCGCTACTAACGAAGAAATAGAAGAAGTATGTAAGAAGTGCGGTGTTGATGCATTTATCCGTACTCTAGAAAATGGTTATAACACCATTGTTGGTTCTAAAGGAAATTCTATTTCTGGTGGTGAAAGACAAAGAATCACTATCGCAAGAGCGATGATGAAGAATGCTCCTATCATTGTCCTTGATGAAGCCACTGCTTATACAGACCCAGAGAATGAAGCATTAATTGAGAAATCATTATCTGAACTTATTAAGAATAAGACGCTTATTGTTATTGCTCACAGATTAAATACAATTACTAATGCGGATAAGATTGTTGTATTTAATGACGGAAGAATTGAAGAAGAAGGAACGCATGAATTCTTATTAAAAGGAAATGGTTTATATAAGAAAATGTGGAATTCTTTCAAAGAAAGTGAGGTGAAATAATATGTTTAAAGAGATATATAGATTCTTTAAATTTTCTGGAAAAGAAAATGAAAAAAGATTTTGGACATCAGTTGCTTTAGAATTTGTTATTTCAATGTTCTCAAGATTAAGATTTATTGCCGCATATATCTTAATTGAAGGAATTTGCTATGAAATGGGTTTGGGCCAAAATGCAGCTATTATGAAAGAAGGGGTGACTTGGAATAGATTTTGGCTTATTTGTATCTTACTTTTGGTGAGTGTAGTTGGAATGATTGTCTTTAAGTGTATTTCTCAAATGAAACAAACTGTAGGTGGTTATACAACTGCTTGTGGTAAAAGAATGGAAATTGCTCTTAAATTAAGATATTTACCAATGGGTTTTTACAATAAAAACTCATTAGGAAATATAACTTCTGTTACAACAAACACTATGGAAGTTATTGGAAATATAGCCACAAGAGTAGTGATGGTTCTATTAGATGGAATAGTTAATACTTTAGTACTATTAGCTTTAATGTTTGTTTATAACTATAAAGTAGGATTAGTTGTCACAGGTATTTTATTAGTATTTATCTTTATAAATTATTTAAGACAAGTAGTTGCAAGAAAGATAAGTAAAAGAAAAATTGATGCTGATCAAAAACTTGTTTCTGATGTATTAGAATACACAGAAGGAATAAGCGAAGTTAAAAACTATAATATGATTAAATCAGCTAATGATTCATTAAACGCCTCAGTTGAAGAAAATAGAAAAGTAAGCACTAAGATGGAACTTTTAATTGGTCCATTTGAAGCATTAAGCGAAATCGCACTTCAAGTTGGTTCTGTATTCCTTGTTCTCTTATCGATTATTCTTACATTTAGTGGAGAATTCTCTATCGCCGTGGGTATTGCTTTAATACTTATGTCTCTTGTAGTATTTAATGAAATTAAAGCATCTGGTACATATTCATCACTCTTAAGAGCGATGTCAGAAGCCATGGATAAAGCTGAAGATATCTTGAACCAAAAAGATATGAAGGATGAAGGAGAAAACATTAATCCTCAAAATAAGGATATTGTATTAAAGGATGTTTCGTTCTCATATGATAAGAAGATGGTTCTTGATGACGTTTCATTAACTATTAAAGAAAAGACTATGGTTGCGATTATTGGACCATCTGGTTCAGGAAAAACTACTGTATGTAAATTAATCGCAAGATTCTTTGATGTTGATAAAGGCGAGATATCTTTAGGTGGTACTAATATTAAAGATTATTCAGTTAATTCATTAATGAAGAACTTTTCATTTGTATTCCAAAATGTATATTTATTTAATGATACTATTAAGAATAATATTAAGTTTGGTAAAGATAATGCCACAGATGAAGAAGTGATTGAGGCAGCTAAAAAAGCTTGTTGCCACGACTTCATTATGTCTCTTCCAAATGGATATGATACTGTTCTTGATGATGGTGGAGGTAATATTAGTGGCGGTGAAAAACAAAGAATCTCTATCGCAAGAGCAATGTTAAAAGATGCTCCAATCATTATTCTTGATGAAGCAACTGCTAATATTGACCCTGAAAATGAAAGTTTATTAACTGATGCATTCAATAATTTAACTAAAGATAAGACAGTTATTATGATTGCTCATAAGTTAAATACTGTTAAACATGCTGATAATATATTTGTATTAGATAATGGAAAGATAGTAGAATCAGGCAAACATGATGAACTAATTAAGAATAATGGTATTTATTCTAGATTTATTAAAGAAAAAGAAGAAATCGCTGGTTGGAAATTATAATAATATAAAAGGAAGGTATTATTTATGATTTGGTGGATTATTTTAATAGAGGCAGTAGTGTTTGCACTAATATTTACTGCGATTGTCTTTATTTTAACTATTAAAGGTAAATATAGTATTTCAAATATTCATAATTATCCGCCTGATATTCAAGAAGAATACTTTAAAACACACGAAAAGCAAGATATTTCATATAAATCAAAGAAAGTAATAATTTCTAAAGCTTGTGGTCTTTTAGTATTTATTGCTTTATTAACTTTAAGTGTTTATCTTGCGGGAGGTAGAACTTTCCTAGAAGGATTTCTTGTAGGACTTGGACTAATGGTGTGGATTGGCTTATATGATACTTTATTCATTGATTGGGTATTATTCGCTAATTTAAAAATGTTTAGACTTGAAGGTACTGAGCATATGGATAAGGCATATCATCAAAAATGGTTCCACTTTAAAGGTATATTATTTCCTGGATCTATCTTTGGTGTAATTGTTGCTTCATTTGTTGGATTATTAACTTATTTGTTAGGACTTATTTAATATGAAATACATAGGCATGCCACAAGGAATGTGGCTAATATATAAAGAATCATTTACTAAACAATTGATAAAAACTATTAAATTAACCAAAAAAGAAGCCAAAGAAGTTAAAAGATTGGCAAAAGTTAGATATAAAGAAATAATAAATATGATTCCTGAATTTGAAAAAGAAGATATGTTCAAAATGAATATTGTAAATTGCGCATTATTCTCAGCTTTCTATTTAAACTTAAAAGAAAAACCATCGCTCGATATAATGACTGATTATTATAGAGAATCTATGGGAAACTGGGCTACAAAAGTGTTCTGTAAGATGGCTGGTAAAAAGAAGTTTAGTAAATCTACATATGATAAATATGAAAAGACCGCATCGTTTAAAGCCGCAGATAGAAATCCGTATTCTTGGAATATGGAACTCTATTCATATGGAGATGGTAGCGGTTATGAAGCAAGATTTACTAAATGTGGTATCTGTCATTTAATGACTGAACTTGGAATTAAAGACGTAATTCCTGCGATGTGTAAACTAGATTATTCGATGAGTGAATGGAGTAAGGCATCTAAATTTATAAGAGAATATACTCTTGCTTCTGGTGGACCTTATTGTGATTGTGGTTATAAGAAATTATGAGATATTTAATTACTGGAATTCTATCTTTAATAATGATGTTAGGTTTCTTCCTAATGCTTTGGAGTGCTGTTGTTTTTATTCAAAATAAGAAATTCTTTTCATCTGCACCAAAAGTAATCGTAGATAGAGTGGAAGTTAAGAAGGAACGTTTTAAAGGTCAACACGCTTTAGGTTATATTCTATTAGTGTTATCTTTTATCCTTCTTGTTGCCCCTATAGTTTATGGAATGTATGACGGAGTAAAAAGAGGATTTAATTACTGGGATTTCTTTATTAGATTTCTTGTAATGACTGTTTCACTTAAATTATTTGATATTATATTCTTTGATCTAGTGCTTTTATGTCATTCTAACTTTTTTCCTCATTACTATCCTGAGGTTAAAGATTTAGTAGGTCCACAGAATTTTGGATATAATAAATGGACACATATTATCCATATTATTATATTTATTGGAGTATCATTCCTTTTAGCTTTTATTGGAACTCTTTTCTAATAAACAAAATTGAATTTTTACTATTTATTCACAGTTTTACAATAGAAGAAATAATATATTTATAATAAAATATCCATCAAAATTTATGATGGGTATTTTTTTATTATTTCTTTAGGTTATAATGAATTAATCAATACTTATAAAAGGAGGTAATAAATATGATTAAAGAATATATAAAATCTGAAGACTTCATCAAGGAAAACGCTAAATACTTAGATTTAAACCTTTATATGTCATCTTTCTTCTATTTAGATGCACCTCTTTTTACTGAGCCTTCAAAGGATAATTATATAGTTAAAGTTTATGAAGGAGAGAAGTGGCTACTCGCAATGAAAGTAGCTCACTATAATCTCTTAATTTATGGAGATGAATCATTAACTAAAGAGTTATTTGATTATCTTGATAGTAATGGCTATAACTATAAAGGTGTCATGTCCTCAGATGAAATAGGAAGTGAAGTTATAAAATTAAAAAGTAACTATACCCAAGAGATTGGAATGGACTTTATGGAAGCTAAAGATTATACAGAAGAATCATCTAAAGACATAATTACATTAACCTTAGATGATGTGGACGAACTATATGAACTCTTAGTTAAATTCATTAAGGACTGTGGACTAAATGATGAAATCTATAAAGAAAAGATTTATCAAAGAGTATCTAACAATAGAGATATAAAAGAGGATGGTAAGATTATAAGTTTTGCGAACCTCAGTCAATATACTGATTCGTCA
>JAILNJ010000042.1 GCA_024691665.1 Gammaproteobacteria bacterium
CCAGTAGATGGAAAGATTGATCCAGAAGCTGATATTGAAAATTTAGGACTTGAGTTAATATTTGCAGATTTAGATGTAGTAGAAAAGAGACTTCCTCGTCTTGAAACTAAAGCTAAATCAAAGAGTGATAAAGACGCAATGGTTGAATACGACATTTTATGTCGTTGTCATGAACAGCTTCTAAATATGAAACCTATTAGAGATCTTCATTTATCTAAAGAAGATGAAAAAGTTATTAGAGCGTATGCATTCTTAACTGCTAAACCAATTTTATATGTATTAAATATTAGTGAATCAGAAATTGGAAAAGAAGATAGTGAAGTTATCAAGAGAATTAAAGCTAAGGCTGAAGCTGAAGGTTCTATGGCCATTACTCTATCAGCTGAAGTAGAATACGAAATTTCTAAACTCGAAGACGCTGATAAAGAAGTATTCTTAGCTGAATATGGACTAGAAAGACCTGGACTAAACTCAGTAGTTCAAGCATCTTATGCTTTACTTGGACTTGAAACAATCTTCACATGTGGCGAAAAGGATTGTCATGCTTGGACATACCATAAAGGTATGAAAGCTCCACAAGTTGCTGGTTGTATCCATACTGACTTTGAAAGAGGATTCATTAGAATGGAAGTAGTGTCTTATGAAGATTTAATCAAATCAGGTAGTGAACAAAAAGCTAAAGAATTAAATCTCTATCGCTTAGAAGGTAAAGAATATATCGTTAAAGATGGAGATATAGTTAATATTAGGTTTAACGTATAATGAATAAAAGACAATTAATTAAAGAATTAATTAAAAACAATATTTCTATTTCATTTGCGGAAAGTTGCACAGGAGGAGAACTCTCCGCAACTTTAACTAAGGTTCCTGGTGTATCTAAGATCTTTAATATGGGACTAGTTACATATAGTGATGAATCCAAAGTAGAACTCCTTGGAGTAAACCCTGATTCTATTAAAGAATATGGTGTAGTATCAGAAGAGGTAGCTTATGAAATGTCTACTGGATTAGCTCTAAAATCTCACGCAGATATTGCCATTTCTACGACAGGAAACGCTGGTCCCACTAAAGGCGATGAAACAAAAGATGTTGGTGAAGTATATGTTGGTATAACTAAAGATGGATATACTAATGTATATAGACTTGAATTAATTGGTTCAAGAATTGAAAATATTAAGTCTATCACTGACTTCGTTTATGAAAGAATTGAAGAACTTATTTGACAAAAAATGCCGTGTAAATGTTTACATGGCATTTTTTTTGTTTAATATTTTATAATTGTGTTAAAATATAATAACAATTAGAGGGAAGTATGAAACTTAACGAAAGAGGACTCCTTGTCGTATTAAGTGGACCTTCAGGTGTTGGAAAAGGCACTGTAAGAAAAGCTTTATTTGACGAGTATGGTAAAAATTTAACATATTCAATATCTATGACCACAAGACCAATGCGTCCAGGGGAAGTAAATGGTAAGGACTACTATTTTGTTACGGAAGAAGAATTCAAAAAGAAAATCATGGAAGGTGGTTTCCTTGAATATAACTACTTCTGTGGAAATTATTACGGAACTCCAATGGACGAAGTTGAAAAAGCACTTAATAGTGGTAAAGAATTAATTCTTGAAATTGAAGTTAATGGTTGTAGACAAGTTAAAGAAAAGATGCTTGATGCAGTCACAATCTTCATTGTACCTCCATCAAGAGAAGCTTTATATGAAAGACTTAAACATCGTGGTACTGAATCTGATTATCAAATTCAAGAAAGAATTAATAAGGCTAATGCTGAGTTCGGTCTAGCTTATCAATACGACTATATAGTCGTAAATGATGATGTTAGTAATGCAGCAGACAGAATTAGTGCTATAATAAGAGCGGAGCACGCTCGTACTCGTAGAAGTATCTACAAATATTATGAATTATTAGGAGATGACGAAGATGAACAAAAATAGTGACGGTTTAAGATATCCATCAATTGATGAACTCTTAACTCATATCGATTCTAAATATAAACTAGCTTATACAGCTGCTAAGAGAGCTAAGATCATTAAAGCTGAAAAATATTCTTGCATGGAAGAATATGGAGGAAACAAAGCTGCTAAACCTGTAGGTATGGCACTTGAAGAAATCGCAGCTGATAAAATCACTGTAGAATTCGCTCCTACAACTTCTAACCCTAACGAAATTAGAGAAGAAGAAAATAAATAGTTAAAATAAAGTGCCCATATTTATGGACACATTATTTTAACTATTTATTTTCTTCTTCTCTAATTTCGTTAGGG
>JAILNJ010000162.1 GCA_024691665.1 Gammaproteobacteria bacterium
TTTTTCTAAAACTTTTAAGGTGGGATTTCTCATACCTCTTTCTAAATCAGATAGATAATTTCTATTAACTCCTGAAGTGAAACTGAGTTCTTCTTGAGAGATTTTCTTTTTGTTTCTCAAGTAACGGATTCTCATACCTAATTGTTTTTCAATTGTCATACTGAAAGTTTCTCCCATAATTGATGAATTGATCTAAAAATATGGTTGATATTACTCTTAGTAATAGGTTTGTTAAATTCCTTACTTGCTAAGTTAGCAATTTCCATTAAGGAAGCAGTCTCATTTTCTAATCTTAGTCTACATATAACTCGTTGCTTTTCATTAGAAATATTAGCTATACCAAGTTTACTATCAATAAAGCGAATTTCCTCTGCTTGTCTAAGAGCGGTTTCATAAGTCTTTTTCATGTTCGCAGTGTCGATATTAGTAAGTCTATTTGTGTTATTAATAAAGTCTCTATCTACACGAACATTTTCAAATTCCATGCAACAGTTAACTGCACCTATCATAATTAAGAAATCCGCGATTTGTTGGCTCTTTTTAAAATAAATAACAAAATTATCTCTTCTATGAGTTATTTTTGGTTCAATATTACTATTTTTGTATCTAGAAAATAATTTTGATAACCATTTTGAATAATTTTCAGAATTTAGGGAAATCTCTAAATGATAATTACTAGTTCTTGGGGAATTAACACTTCCACTGGCTAAAAAAGCACCCGCTAAATAGCCAGCAATTGTGTCATCGTTACGCACGATGTTTTTAGAAATTTTGCCTTCCAAGAAAGAAATATCTAAGTCTTCAATAATAGTTTCTGAGGCATCAGAGACAGTAATTATATAAGTTACTTTCTTTTTATTATTAGATGTAAAAGACAAATGCGCATCAGCGTCATAAGTCATATTAATAGTTTGATAAATGAATTTTGCAATCTTAGCGTTTTCAGTTTGCATAGTTAAAAGAGACTTACGATCACGGAAAACTAATGAGCCGTTAATGCGAATATACGCTGCTAATAAAGCTCTTAATCTATCTTTACTATCATAAGTATTAGAACATAGTTCTTCTTTAACTTGTTTAGTGAATGATTGCACTTGTTTCATTTTAATTCTCGTTTAATGAAGGTGTATCTCTATGAGTTACGATAACTTTATATTCTTTGCTAAAGTATTTACCCAAATATTCCGCGACAAAAGTGGATCTATGTTGACCACCACTGCAAGCGATACCGATGTTATAACTAACTCTTTCAGATTTTTTAGCACCCTTTAATTGAGTGGATACAAATCTAACAATTTCATCTAAATATTCTTTAGCGCCAGGTCCGGCCATGATGTAATCAATAACTTCTTGGTCTTTCCCGTTTAAATCTCTTAATGTTTCTACCCAATATGGATTTTCTAAAGAACGAACATCTATAAAAGTATCTATGGCATTAGGAATACCATTTTTAAGTCCAAAAGACATAAAAGTTACAGTGAGATTATCACCAACAGTACTTCTATCTAATTGTAAATAAATTTCTCTTCTAAATTCTTTAGGTGATAAAGAAGTTGTATCGATTGTGATATCAGCGTCAGGACGAAGTTCCATTGTGTCTTTAATATCTAAATCAATTGATTCTTCTAGATCAATTCCAGAAAGAATACTTCTCATATTAGTGTGTCTAGTTAAGGTGTAGCGTCTTAAAAGTTCTTTTTTAGCGCATGTAAGTAATAATAATCTTACATTAAGTTCCTTATATCGCTTAGCAATATCTAAGACTTTTTTAGCGTTTTGAACAGAACCAATTAAACAGAATTTATTTGTTTTAAAATCTTTTTTGCAGAAAGTATCAATAACCGCTTCAACATTATCAAGTGGAATTCCTTCAGAAATGTAATAACCCAGTTCTTCAAATATGTATCTAGCGCTTGATAAACCTGATCCAGAAGCCCCTGTAAGAATAACTACTTGTTTCATCGAATTCACCTTCTTTATTTATTTAAATATTCTCTAATAGCTTTCGCTGATATTTTGCCATCATGCTCCGCTAAATAGATTTGTCTAATCTCTCTAGGAAGAATATCTCCACCTGCAAATAAACCAGGAACATTAGTTTCGTGATTTTTATTTACAGGAATAGTTCCCCATTGGTCTAATACATTTTCAATTTTAACAAATTGCGTATTAGGGATTTGTCCCACTAATGGGAATAACCCATCTGTAGGAATTTCTTTACGAGAACCATCTTCTCTATTTTCAATAACTAAACCAGTGACTTTGTCACTAGAAAGAATTTCAATAGGAATGTAAGGAGTTAGTACCGTTACATTTTCTTTAGCTTTTAATTCATCCACTAATTTATTTGAACCTCTAAATTCATTTCTTCTATGAATAATAGTTAAGTGATTAGCTAAATTAGCTAAATAAATAGCTTCTTTTAATGCGGAATTACCGCCACCAACAACGATAATATCTTTGTTTCTAAAGAAATGACCATCACATAATGCACAATAAGATACACCATGTCCTAATAATTCATCTTCTTTAGCTAAACCTAATTTTCTTTCACTAGTACCAACAGCGATTAAAACTGTTTTAGCGTAATAAGTATCTCCATCACAAACAAGAGTAAAAGTATCGCCTTCTTTAATGAGCTCTTTTACTTCATCTCCGATTAGTTCTACTTCCGCTTCCATTAATCTTTTATAGAAATCCATTGCAAGTTCAGGACCAGGTATTTGAAATTTACCAGGATAGTTATCCACTCTTGGAGCGATATTAA
>JAILNJ010000188.1 GCA_024691665.1 Gammaproteobacteria bacterium
TAAAGACAACACTCAAGTATATGAGTATCGTTATAAATAATTTATATAAAAGATATACAAAAAGGAATGTACTCAAAGGTTTAACTTACACATTTAAAGATAATACTCATTATCTAATTAAAGGAGAAAATGGAATAGGTAAATCAACTCTCATTAAATCTATATTAAATCAAATTAAATATGAAGGAGAGATAACTGTTGATGGACCTATTTCATATTCACCAGAAGAAGCTATATTTCCTGCGTTTATGAGTGTCCATTCTTTCTTAAAGACATTCTCAGAGATGTCTAATAAAGAAGAAATAAGCGATGAAGTAATAAAGAAGGAATTAGATGATTTTAAAATATTGGATTCACTTGATAAACAGTTAGGTTCACTCTCTAAAGGAACCAAGATGAAGATTAATATAATCTTAAGTTTCATAACACCATCAAAAATCTTACTTATGGATGAACCATTATCTGGTCTTGATCCTGAATCTAAAAAGAAACTCTTAAAGAAAATAAAAGAAGATAAAAGATGTGTCATTGTGGTATCTCATGAAACAAATCAATTTAAAAGAAAAGATTTCACAATTCTTAAACTTAATGAAGGATTACTTTTTGAGATTTAATGCCTTCATTAAGACACATCTTTATTATCTTCTATCTAAAAGAAACATCATTGTAATAAGTGTAATAAACCTGATATACATTATCCTTTTATTAGTAGAGTCACAAGCTTTTAAGGGGCATAACTATATAGATACTTATAGAGATGAATGCTTAGAGACTTATATGGAATCAATCTACCCTTTCATAAATATAATATTTCTATTCTTTATCCTCTTTGTGAATCTATCATATTTTACTGGGAATGAGTCTAAATATTCTCAGTATTTAATCAAGGATAAAGAGTCTAAAATAATCTTTTATATTAGTAAATATATATCTATAATTATGTTCGTTACTATAGAGTTTTTATTTCTCTATTTATCGTATGAAATTGTGAAGATGATTATGCCTTATTCTAGGTATCCATTTAGAGATTTGTCTAGGTATTTTAGTGTATATTTAATGGGACTTTATTACCTATTACTATCTAGTATTATTCTCATAATCACTAGGTCAAATTTCGCTTTAGTACTCCCTATAATCACATTTTTCGTTTCGGATATATTGGTTAATGATTTAGAAATGGACGAAATAACGAAAGTTTTAATGATGTTTACTTTATCCTGTTCTTTAGAAAAAGGTCTATATTTTGGGTATTTTCACGCTATTTTGCTAATAATACTGCTAAGTATAATAAATGTAATAGTTGTGAAAGAAATAGATATTTTATAAATAATACGTCTCTATTTTAATTTACATATAATTAATTATGATATAATTAAGGAAGTGAGGTAATTATATGAGAATAAGTGATAAATGCGCTAAGATAGTATGTACTTTAGGACCTGCATCTCAAAAAGAAGACGTATTACTACAGATGATAGAAAAAGGTATGAACACTGCTAGAGTAAACTTTTCACATGGTGATGATAAGAACCATGAAGAAGCTATTGAACTAGTAAAGAAATGCTCTAAGATTAGTGGTAAATACATTGGTGTATTAATTGATCTTAAAGGACCAAAAATCAGAGTTGGTAAATTTAAAAATGGTAAAGTTCATCTACACAAAGGTGACAAGCTAACAGCATACCTTAAAGACACGCTTGGCGATGAAAAACAATTTTCTATTAGACAAAAAGAATTATTTCTAGACGTTAAGAGTGGAGATACACTTCTTGTTGATGATGGAAAAGTAATACTTAAGGTATTATCTTCATCACCTACTAAGATGGAAGTAGAAGTTCAAAACGAAGGCGATATTTCAGATAATAAAGGAATCAACGCTCCTGGCGTAATACTCACTATGCCTTTCGTATCTGAAAAAGATAGAAATGATTTAATATTTGGTATTAACCATGAAGTTAACGCTGTTGCGTGTTCATTTGTAAGACGTAAATCAGACGTTGAAGAAATAAGAAAGATTCTAGATGATAATGGTGGAAAAGACATCGAAATCATTGCAAAGATTGAAAACCAAGAAGGTGTAGATAATATTGAAAGTATTATCAAGGTCGCTGATGGTATTATGGTCGCAAGAGGTGATATGGGTGTTGAAGTTCCATTTGAAATGGTTCCAGTTTATCAAAAACGTATCATTAAGCTATGTAACCAAATGGGCAAACCAGTTATCACTGCTACTCATATGCTTGAATCTATGATTCACTGCCCAAGACCAACAAGAGCAGAAGCAGGGGATGTTGCAAATGCAGTTTTAGATGGTACTGATGCTGTAATGCTTTCTGGTGAATCAGCTGTAGGTGATTATCCAATTGAATCAGTAGAAACAATGGCTAAGATTATTAAAGAAATTGAAACTATCGTAAACTATCAAAAGAGATTTGATAGACTTCAAACTTATAACACTAAAGGAATTAACGATGCTATCGGTATCTCTGTTGCATCTTGCTGCTTATCGCTTGAAAAGAGTGCTGCAGTATTTGCCTTCACAGATACAGGAGGTACTGCAAAACGTATCTCTCACTATCGTCCTAGTGAACACATATTTGCTCTCACATCATTTGAAAGAACTTGTGAAAGACTTTCATACTACTGGGGTGTTACTCCAATTCTAGTTGATTATGCAGATTCTTTAGATGATTTTGATGATGTAGCTAAGAAAGTTGCTAAATCTTTAGGTTTAAAGAAAGGCGATATTGTTATTGAAACATCAGGATTTGGTGTAAAACACGGTCAAACTAACACAATTAGATTACTTGAATTATAGGTTTAAAATTGAACGAAAGTAAATTGGGAAAAAGAGTTGTTTTCATCTATAACCCTTCAAGTGGTAAGGGCAGAGTTGAAAAGAACTTAGATTTTATAGTTAACGAGATAAATAAGAAATATGGTTCAGTTGATGTTATTAAAACTAAATCAGCTGAACACTTAACTGAATCTGTCCGTAAAGCTTGCTTTGAATATGATTATCTATTCTTCTCAGGTGGGGATGGAACTTTCAATATGGTCGTTAACTCAATTCCTTTTGAAGTTGAAAAACTTCCAATCTTTGGATACCTTCCAGGTGGCTCTACAAATGATATGAGCTATAACGTTAATATCTCTCGTATGAACGTTAGAAAAGGAATTGTTGATCTCATGAACTCGAAACCTAAGAAGTACGATATTGGATACATGGGAAAGAATAAGTTCATCTATGTTGCTTGTGTAGGTGCCTTTACTGATATCCCATATATAACACCACAAGAAGATAAAAGAAAATGGGGTGGACTTGCATATCTCTACTATGGACTAAAGAGTATTTTTAAAAACTTTAAACCATATAATCTCACAGTTAATGGTATAAAGTATACTACTCCACTTATTATCTTTTCTAACTCAAAAGAAGTTGCAAGCTTTAAGATTAATCCATTCACTGCCCAGGATACAAATAAGTATTATGCATGCATTGTTAAAAATGGCAGACTTAAAGGTATCTTAAATGTTTGTTATCTATTCGCTTTCGGTCTTGAAAAGGCTATTAAGAAAGGAATAGTAGAATACGCTGAAGCACCAATTTTCACTATTGAATCAGATCAAAAGTTATGGGACTATGATGGTGAATTCAGAGAATGTGAATTCCCTACATATTGTGGCTATAGTGGAAGAAGTATTATGCTTCTTGTAAACAGAGAATAAATAATAAAATTCGCAGGAAAAATCTTGCGAATTTTTTATTTAAAAATTTATAAAAATAAATGTTGATTTTATATTAAATATATTATATATTTATTACGTTTAATAAAAAATAACTCTATGTTTACTATTATTAAACAAAATATTCTTAATCAATATTTTTTTTGGGAGTATTGTTTAAGAAAATTAAACACCAAGTTTAAAGGAGATTTATATGAGTGAGAAGTTAGTTGTCCTTGAGAATATTTGTAAGAGTTTTGGAGACCAAGAAGTACTCCATGACTTTAACCTTTACATTGACAGAAATGAATTTGTAACACTTTTAGGTCCATCTGGTTGTGGTAAAACTACCCTACTTAGAATGATTGCTGGCTTTGAACAACCTACATCAGGTAAGATCTATTTTGATGGTCAAGTTATTAATGACCTTGAACCTAATAGAAGACCTATTAATACCGTATTCCAAAGATACGCTCTTTTCCCTCACCTAAACGTTTATGACAATGTTGCATTTGGTTTAAAGAACTATAAAGTTACAAGAGACAACATCAAACACAATATTGTTAAAGATTACTCTAAAGAACTTGAAGAATTAAAAGCTCAACTAAAGGATAAGTCATTATCTCCTGAAGTTAAAGAAGAAGTTAAGAACAATATTAAGAAACTCACAGAAGAAATCAAAACTAAGTACGAAGAAGAATTTAACGCTGAAGTTGAAAGAAGATTAGCAAACATCGAAAAAGAATATAATGAAGAACTCCAAAAAGGCGAACTCGATGAAAGAACTCTTCTTAAGATTAAGAATGAAAAAGAAAAATGCGCTAAGAAACTTAAATTATCTAAATATGAAATAGATAAAGAAGTAATGTATGCACTTAAGCTCGTACACCTTGAAGAATACAAAGATAGAAAGGTTGATACATTATCGGGTGGACAAATGCAAAGAATTGCGATGGCACGTGCTATCGTTATGAAGCCTAAACTACTCCTTCTTGACGAACCTCTAGCTGCTTTAGATAGAAAGCTCAGACAAGACCTTCAATATGAACTTAAAGAAATGCAAAAGAAGTTAGGTATCACATTCGTCTTTGTTACACACGACCAAGAAGAAGCTTTAACTATGAGTGATACTATCGTTGTTATGAATGAAGGTAGAATCCTTCAAATTGGTACTCCAGAAATGATTTACAATGAACCTAGAACTAGATTCGTTGCGAACTTCATTGGTGAATCAATCATCCTTGATGGTGTTGTTCCATCAGATAATACAGTTAAATTTGATGGTGCTACATTCAAGACTACTTATAAAGGATTCAGTAAGAATGAAGAAGTTGATGTCGTACTTCGTCCTGAAGATTTATTAATAGTTCCTCAAAGTGAAGGTAAACTAAAAGGTAAAATTGATTCAAAAATCTTCAAAGGTGAAGAATATGAAATCAATGTTATTACCGCATCAGGTCAAGAATATTCAATCCATACAACTAAAGATTATGAACTTGGTACTGAAGTAGGTCTAACTATTGATCCTGAAAATATAACGTTAATGAAGAAACCTGGTGTTAATACATTTAGTGGTGCAATTAATGCTGATGGTAATGTTGAAATTGCTGAAGATATCGCTCTTGAATATGGCGATGAAGAAAAAGAAGAACTTGAAGAAGGAACTGAAGTAGTTGTAAGAATTAATACTGCTGATGTACTTCTTGATGATATCGAAGAATCTGACTTCACAGGTGTAATCAAAGATATTAAGAAGAGAGATTTATATTATGATGTATACCTCAAAGTTGGAAACTTAACTATTGTATCTAGTACTACTAAAGTTCACCACGTTGGTGAAGAAACTGGTATCTGGATTAAGAAAGAAAAAGTATTTGTAAAAGTTGAAGAGAGCGAGGAAGAAGATGAATAATTTATCTGCCACAACCAAGGTTGGGAAGATAAAAAAACTCAAGACAACTAAAGTATATGTAATACCTTATCTTGTTTGGAGTTTCATTTTCCTAATCATCCCAGTATTTATCTTAATATTTATGGCTTTTAGTACATATGATTTCTCTACTGGCGCAAATGTTGAATTTACACTTAAGAACTGGAAATATGTATTTGGAGCTGAATCAAGGACAGTATTCTGGCCTTCAATTGGAAAGAGTTTACTGATTTCTTTCTTAGTAACTCTACTTTGCTTAATTATTGGCTATCCTACAGCTTTTGTTATGACTAAAATAAAAGCTCGTTATAGAGCCTTAATTATGGCACTTTTAATCCTACCACTCTGGATGAACCAAGTACTTAGAATTGTATCTTGGAGAACAATCTTTGAAATCTTAAAGATGAATAGAAATGAACTATATATCTTTAATATTATAGTTGCGATGACTTCTATGTATCTTCCATTCATGATAGTTCCAATATTCACAGTACTTGAAAAGATAGATCCAAAAGTTGTTGAAGCTTCATATGACCTTGGATCAAATAAAGTAAACTCATTCTTAAGAGTTACACTCCCACTATCACTTGGTGGAATTGTATCTGGAATCATTATGACATTCCTTCCATCACTTACTCAATTTGAGGTTAGTGATGCGATATCTTACAACAATGTCGTACTCCTAGGTAATCTAATCTACACAAGATTTAAAGGAACTGGAGGATTCAATGTTGGTTCAGTATTTAGCTTATTTACTGTATTATTTACTATCATTGGATTCATCTTACTCTTAAGAGTTGATAAAGAGGGGGAAACATTAATATGATGAAAAAGAATATTATCCCAACTCTATCTAAAGTATTAATTCTCGCATTAGCGTTTACTCTAATATATATTCCTGTAGTAGTTATCCTTATTATGAGTTTTACTAAGAGTTACTCACTTTCAACTTTAGGTCTTGAAAGTGGAGGCACACTCAAATGGTATGGTTCACTATTCGGTAATAATTATGGAGCACTTGATATTGCGAAGAAGTATGTATCTAATATCGCAAGTTTAAAGACTGCGATAGTTAATACATTCGCTGTCACTATTATTTCAACTATAGTTTCGACTATCTTAGGCACATTCTTTGCGATTGGTATTCATAGTTTCTCAAAGAAGATTAGAACTTCACTTATGGTTTTAAATAATATGCCTGTAATTATGCCTGATATTGTCACAGGTTTCTTACTACTTTTAATATTCGTATTATTTGAATCAATCTTCGGATTTAAGAGAGGTTTCAACACAGTATTAATTGCGCATATATTCTTCTCAATTCCATACGTAGTTTTATCAGTTCTTCCAAGATTAAACCAAATCGATGAGAACACATATGAAGCCGCAAGAGACTTAGGCTGCTCTAGATTTGAAGCTGTATTTAAGGCAATTATCCCATCTATTATGACTGGCATTGTTGCTGGTGCGATGTTCGCATTCACTATGTCTATTGATGATTTCGTTATCTCAATGTTTGTATCTGGACAAAAGTTCTATAACGTATCAACTTGGATAGATTCATCACTAAGACGTGGATTTATTCCAAAGAGCGTTTACGCATATAACATCATTATATTCGCTATCGCATCTATTGTTGTTGTACTCACAAGAATCTCCTCAATCAGGAAAAACAAAGGAGCATTAGTTTAGTTATGTTTAAGAAAAGCTTAATGTTATTAAGTCTTATCTTTATTATATTTGGTCTTTCTTCATGTACTAAAAAAGAAGAATTATATGTAATAAACTTAGGTGATTATATTAATGAAGAATTAATTTATGCTTTTGAAGAAAAATATAATTGTTCAGTAATCTATGAAGAGAAAAGTACTAACGAAGAGTTATATCAACGTATTACTCATGAGTCTTATGATATCGCTATAGTAGAAGAATACTTAATCGATAAACTAAGACAAGATGATTTAATTTTACAAATAGACTATTCAAAGCTTGAAAGT
>JAILNJ010000001.1 GCA_024691665.1 Gammaproteobacteria bacterium
AAGAAGTACTCCCAGAAGCTGGTTTCTTATGTGAAGAAGAAGACTATTTTGACCATACATCTTATGAATATGTATTTGTAATCGACCCTATCGATGGAACTGAAAACTATTCAAGAGGTATTCAAAACTGCGCAATTTCTGTAGGACTTACTTATAAGAGAGAAACTATTATTGGTGTTGTATATTCAAGATATTCAGGCGAACTCTTTACCGCAACTAAAGGCGGAGGTGCATTCTTAAATGGTAAACCTATTCACGTATCAAAAAGAAAGTTTAACGAATCACTATTAAGTACTGCCTGGAGTGCTTATGATAAATCTAAAACTTTAATGATTAATGAATGCTTAATGGATTTAATCTTTAGAGTTAAAGACTTTAGAAGATTTGGAAGCGCTGCATGCGAGATTTCCTATGTCGCAATGGGACGCACCGATATGTTCTTTGAACACAAGCTCTCTATCTGGGACTTCACTGCAGCATCACTCATTTTAACTGAGGCAGGAGGAGTAATTAGAGGATTTGATGGTCCACTTGATTTCTCGACTAAATCAATGATTATGGTCGCAAATAATGAAGAGAATTTGACTGAGTTAAGTGAGACTGTTCATAAATACATTAAAACATTTGAATAATGTATGAATAAAGGCTGCTAATGAGGCAGTCTTTTTTCATAAAACTTTACAAAATATATTGATTATTTTTCAAATGTTATAAAATAAAATTGTAAATACAATTTAAAGGAGGGATAACTATGGATTTAAAGAAATCATTAATAGGTAAAAAGAGTATTATTCCTTATATCAACGTCAAGGACCCATTCGAGATTGATGATATTTTATTTAGCCTTCATCAAGGTGGTCTTGATCTGGCCGAGATTACTTATCGTAGTAAAAGAGCTGGCGAGACTTTAAGATACGCAATTGAAAAGATGGGATCAAAGATGGTTATTGGTGCCGGAACTATTCTAAATAAAGATCAAGCTCAAGAAGCTATTAGTTTTGGTGCGAAGTTTATAGTATCCCCAGGTTTTTCAGAAGAAGTATATGAGGAATGTAAGAAACAAAAAGTTCCATATCTTCCTGGTGTAATGACTCCGTCTGAAATCATGCAATGTATTAATAGAGGAATTAAAGTTATGAAATTCTTCCCAGCTGAAGCTGCTGGTGGGATTCAAACTTTAAGAGAACTTCACAGGGTATTCCCAGATATTGCATTCGTTCCAATTGGTGGAATCAATGAAGAAAACTATTTAAGTTATCTAAAAGAAGATTTTGTTGCAGCTGTTGGTGGAACATTCCTTGTCAAAGGAACATTTAAAGATATTGAAAAGAGAACCAAGAACTGCTTAAAGAATATCGAAATAAATGTAGACTAGTGAAAAACATTTGAATATTTGAAAGATAAAAATGCTTATAACGACCAAAATCTTAAGCATTTTTATTTTTGCAGGCATAATTTTTATTTTTATATGTTATATTAAAATAACTTTCTATTGAGGTGATATTATGAAAAAGAAGCTATTAAGTGTAATCTTTTTATTTCTAATAATGCTATTCTTACAGGGTTGTGAAGCACTCTATTATTTCACAACTAGAGACCCAAATGCTCCAACAACATCAGAAACACAAACCACAACAAGAAGTAGTGAATCTGATACAACTAGTTCAACAGATGAGATTACAAAGAGTAGTGAAACAACTAAATCAAGCGAAACAACAAAGAGTAGTGAAACTACTAAGACTACATCTAAGTCTACTAGTCAAACTACAACAACTAAGCAAGAAGAAAAAGAGATAATACTTGGTGAGATTAATTCAAGCGAAATATCAGAAGGTAATCTTACAAAGTTATCAATTGCATGTTCTAAAATATTTAATGATAATGGATATTCAACTGGCAACTATGGTGAAAAAACAACTTCTGGTGTCGAATTCTCATACTATAGAACTACAGTTTCGGATAGTTCGGCTAAATTAATTCATGCTAATTATAGTTCTGGTATCAATCCACTTGGAGCTTCAATTTCAAATAATACTTTAATGGAAGGAATTCAATATATTCAAATTGAATTCCTTCCATTAAAGTATTATTTGAAATTGAAGCTCCAAGTGGATTGATACCAGAACTATAATTAGCATGAATTAATTTAGCCGAACTATCC
>JAILNJ010000061.1 GCA_024691665.1 Gammaproteobacteria bacterium
AGATAATAATAGGTAAGACTACATTTAAGGCAAAAAGGAAATCATTCATATTATTTAATAAAATCTAATTCTTTATAGAAGAAATCTGACTTTACTCCAAATTTCAAAATATTTTCAACTGATTCAGTAACGAAATCAACAATCTTAGTGTTAGACACTAAATCATATTCCCAGTGACTTAATGATAAAGTATTGAATACTAAATCTCTAACTCTCTCTTTACCTGATTCAACTTTATCCCATTCATTCTTAAAGAATTCTAAGAATTCTGGGTTATCAGATAATGCGATAGCCTCTTCTTTACGCTTTCCTCTATAGAATACGAGTAAAGATGCGAATGAATAGAAAGCATTTTTAGGGAAATAGCCTTTCTCTAAATCATCAATTACACTAGGAAGTATTCTTGTCTTATATTTAGTAATACTATTTAAGGCAATAGACATAAGTTCATGACGAACATATGGGTTCATATATCTTAAAAGCACACTATTAAAGAATGAATACATATCATCTCTTGGGAGATTGATTGTAGGGATTACTTCTTTTTCAATAAAGGCTTTAATGAAAGCAAGTAAATCTTCATCTTTCATAGTTTCACCTACAGTGTCATGATCTGAAAGATAGCTTAGTGGAACCATAAATGTATGAGCTCCATTTAAGATTTTTACTTTTCTTACTTTATATAAAGTAACATCATCTACAAACTTAACATTTAAAATCTTATCAACTGGGAATCTTGATTCAAGGTTATAATGGTCTTCAATAACCCATAAATGGAATACTTCACCTTTAACCATTAACTTATCAACATAACCAAATCTTTGATAGAACTTATCTTCTTCACCTCTTGGATATCCAGGAACGATTCTATCAACTAAAGTGTTATAGAAACGATTTGAGTTAGTGAGCCAAGAGATAAAGTCTTCACTTAAGTTATTAATTTTTGAAAGGTCAACTAATACTTTCTTTAATTCATCACCATTCTTATCAATAAGTTCACAAGCGATAATATCTAATCCTTTAGATTTATCTCCTTTAAAGTGTTCATATCTTTTAAGGAGTAAAGCGAGTAGTTTTCCAGGATATGAAGATGGAGTGTGAGTTAAATCTGTGTCATTTTCATTAAGCACAATTCCAGCTTCAGTAGTATTAGATACTACAAATTCTAAATCTTCACTTTTAGCGTATTCTAAATATTTATCATAATCTCTATATGGATTAATGAAATCCGCTAAAGAATCAACCACTAAAGTTTCTGACACTGGATCCTTATCTTTAATTCCTTC
The DNA here is from genome assembly GCA_024691665.1 of Gammaproteobacteria bacterium. GTDB lineage: Bacteria > Bacillota_I > Bacilli_A > Izemoplasmatales > UBA1188 > UBA1188. Next base: position 1,287 of record JAILNJ010000061.1, read on the forward strand.
AAGGATTGTAGTGTATAGGCCATCTTGATCTTTAAGCATATCAATTAAGCCTTTATCAAGTGGTTGAACAACAACTACATTAGATGAGAAATCAAGATCACTATTATTTGCGTTTTGAATAATCCAATCTACAAAGCATCTTAAGAAGTTTCCTTCTCCAAATTGCATTATTTTAATAGGCCTTTTTATAGGTCTATATACTTCATTAATATTTTTCATATAATACCTACTTAGGTTGTTTTCCAATATAAGCTAGAATACCACCATCTACATATAAAATATGGCCATTTACAAAGTTAGAAGCATCACTTGCAAGGAATACTGCAGGACCTACTAGGTCATCAGTCTTACCCCATCTTGCGGCTGGAGTCTTAGAAATGATGAAACTATTGAATGGATGACCTTCTACTCTTAAAGGAGCAGTTTGTGGAGTTTCAATATATCCAGGGCCAATACCATTACATTGAATATTGAATTCACCATATTCTGATGCGATATTTCTTGTGAGCATCTTAAGTCCACCCTTAGCTGCAGCATAAGCTGAAACAGTTTCACGACCGAGTTCTGACATCATAGAACAGATATTAATAATCTTTCCATGACCTTTCTTAATCATTGAAGGAATGACTGCCTTAGAAACGATAAATGGAGCATTTAAATCTACATCTACTACTTTTCTAAATTCATCAGCGCTCATTTCAATCATTGGAATTCTTCTAATGATACCTGCGTTATTTACTAAGATATCAATAACGCCTACTTCTTTTTCGATAGTTTTAACGAGTTCATTAACTTGAGCTTCGTTAGTTACATCGCATACATATCCTTTAACTGTATAACCAGCTTCCTTATATGATGCGATACCTTTATTTACTAATTCTTCATTAATATCATTGAATACAACTTTAGCACCAGCATCCATAAGGCCTTTAGCGATAGCCATACCGATACCATAACTAGCACCAGTAACGAGAGCAACCTTTCCTTCTAAACTAAACATATTTTGGCTCATATTAAACTCCTTTAGCTTCTTTTGCGGCTTTGATAAATGCGATAGCATTTTCTTTTACTTTTTCATAATCACCAGTCTTAGCTGGAGCAGTTAATTCTCCTCCAACACCAACAGCTACAACACCAGCGTTAAACCAATCTTTAATGTTAGCTAAAGATACACCACCTGTAGGCATAATGTTTGCTTGAGGTAGAGGTCCTTTAACGGCTTTAACGTATGATGGACCTGGGAGTGATCCTGGGAATAATTTAACAATATCAGCACCAGCTTCCATAGCGTGAATCATTTCAGTGATTGTCATACAACCTGGAAGATATGGAACTTGATATCTATTACATAATTTAGCTGTCTCTAAATCAAATGCTGGAGATACAATAAAATCTGCACCATTTAAAATAGCTACTCTTGCAGTTTCTGAGTCTAGTACAGTTCCTGCACCGATTAGAAGTGAATTTCCTACTTCTTTCTTAAGTCCTTTAATTACATCGTGAGCATAATCTACAGTGAATGTAACTTCAATAGCTTTAATTCCACCATCGATACATGCTTGAGAGATTTTTACTGCTTGTTCAGTTGATGTAGCTCTTACTACTGCTACTACTAATGAATCAGTTAATTGCTTTAAAATTTCTTGTTTTTTCATTATCTTAAGTCCTTATTTTCAATATTATCCATATCATCAAATGTTTGATTTTCTCCACACATACCCCAAATAAAGATATAGTTCTTTGTGGCAGTTCCAGAATGGATACTCCATGATGGAGAAATAACTGCTTGTTCATTATGAACGATGATGTGTCTTGTTTCTTTTTCTTCACCCATTAAATGGAGAACGAAATCATCTTCTGTAAGATTGAAGTATAAATATACTTCCATTCTTCTTGCATGTGTATGGCAAGGCATAGTGTTCCAAACACTGCCTTCTTCAAGAATTGTCATACCCATACAGAGTTGACAGCTCTTGCATACTGCAGGATGAACGTATTGGTTAATAGTTCTAACATTTAAGTTTTTAGGATCACCTAAATGTCTCTTATTAGCTTTAGCTAGTGGAATATGTACTGTTGGGTATTCCTTATGAGCTGGGCATGAATTGATGTAGAACTTAGCAGGATTTTCTTTATCACAAGAATAGAATTTAACATCCTTAGTTCCTTTACCAATATAGATACCATCTTGATAGTCCATATCATATTTAACGCCATCAAGCATTAAATATCCTTTACCTCCAATATTGATAACACCCATTTCTCTAAGTTCAAGGAAGTATTCACTTGCGAGTTCCTTACCACTTTCAAGGCAAAGAGGTTTATCAATTGGCATTGCACCGCCAGCGATAATTCTATCGTTATGTGAATAAGTTAAATTAACTTCACCAGGTACAAATATCTTTTCAATTAAATAATGTTTTCTAAGTTCTTCAGTTGTGTAGTGCTTAGAATCATCTGGATGTGTTGAATATCTTACTTCTAAATTCATATAGTTACTCCTTATCTTTGAACTCTACCAGACTTATCACCATTCATAAGTGTTTCAACTTCAGCTTCTGAAACTAAGTTAAAATCACCAGGAATAGTATGTTTGAGAGCTGATGCAGCTACTGCGAATTCAAGTGCTTCTTTAGCGCTCTTACCTTTAAGAAGATAGTTAATTAAACCACCAGCGAATGAATCTCCACCACCAACTCTATCTACGATTCTAATGTTGTATTTAGATGAATGATAGAATTCTTTACCATCATAGATAACACCACTCCATCCATTGTCTGATGCACTATAAGATTCTCTTAAAGATGAAACGATATATTTGAAACCAAATTTTTCTTTCATTTGTTTACAAATTGATTCATAACCTGAAAGGTTAAGTTCACCACTTGTAACATTTGTGTTTTCTGGTTTGAAACCTAAACAGTTATCAGCGTCTTCTTCATTACCAATACATACATCAACGTATGGCATTAAAGATGTCATAACTCTTCTTGCTTCTTCTACTGACCATAATTTCTTACGATAATTTAAATCTACTGATACAGTAACGTTATGTCTCTTTGCAGCTTTTAAAGCTTCAAGTGTTAATTCTTGTGCGTCTTTAGATAAAGCTGGTGTAATTCCTGAGAAATGGAACCAATCTACACCTTCAAAGATTTTGTCGAAATCAAATTCAGATGCTTTAGCTTCACTGATTGCTGAATGAGCTCTATCATAAATAACTTTAGATGGTCTCATAGATGCACCTGTTTCAAGGAAATAAATGCCAAGTCTATCTCCACCTCTAACTATGAAGTCTGTGTGTACTCCATATTTTCTAAGTGCATTTAATGCTGATTCTCCTATTTCATGTTTAGGGAGTTTAGTTACGAAATATGCTTCGTGACCATAATTTGAAAGAGAAATAGCTACGTTAGCTTCTCCTCCACCGTACACTACATCGAAACGATCTGATTGTACGAATCTTGAATAACCTTCTGTAGATAATCTGAGCATAATTTCGCCCATTGTAACAACTTTTGCCATATAATCTCCTATTTTATGTCTATATTTTTTATATTATTTAATATTTGTTTTTCGCCTTTTAAACCTTTAATGGTTACATTATCTAAGACAATGTTCTCTACATTACTGAAATACATTCCAATACCATTCACAGGTTCTATATCATCCATCATCGCAGGTTTTGTGTATACATCACTTTCTTTAAGCTCCATATATACATCCTTAAATGTGACTGATTTAATATTCTTTTCTGGAAGTCCATACATAAATGCGCAGCTTGAGATAACATCTTTGCATTTAATATTTTTAAATACTACTTTACCAATGTATGGAGTTCTATAATCAACTTCCTTAGCATCTTTACTTTGAACATATTCATCATGTCCATCTTTGTCGCAGTTATAATACATATTTATTACGAATGGATTAAATACTCCTTCCATATATATATGATCAAACTCAACATCATCAATAATTGCTTTGTTTCCTCTCCCTCTTCTAGTCTTAATTCTTAAGCCTCTATCAGTATTCTTGAAATAACATTTAGATACACTTAAGTTAGTAAGGCCTGAAGAAAGTTCAGAACCTAACACTACTCCACCATGACCATTTTCCATAAAACAGTTTCTAATAGTTATATTTGAAGATGGTTTATAGTACTTTTCAACCATTGAAATCTTTCCTGATTTAATTGCGATACAATCATCTCCTACACTAAAGTGACAACCAACTATATCGATATATGATGAACTATCAGGGTCAAGCCCATCTGTGTTTGGCGAATCACTTGGATTTTCAACATCAACATTATAGAAATAGATGTGATCACTATAATATGGATGAATTGTCCAGCTTGGAGAATTCATTATTTTAATACCTTCAAAATAGATATTAGATGAATGAGCTGTGTAGATTGTATTAGGTCTTGCGGCAATTCTAATTTTTTTATGGTCAACCCACCAATCGGAGTTCTGTGCATTTCCATCAACCACACCTTGCCCCACAATCATTATATTTTCTACATCTATCGCTGAAATGATTCCAGAGAAGGCATCAGCCAGTTCTCCTTCCCAGTTTCCATATGGTTTATCATCTTTAATTTGAGGTAGTATTTGATAGTCTAATCTGTTCGTATTTGCGACCAGTCTTACACCCTTTTTAAGATAGATATAAATGTTATTTTTCAAAAAAACTTGAGTAATATTATAAATTCCAGGATTTAAAACGAGGAGCGAATCTTTTTTTAAAGAGTTCACAATTTCGTTTAAATCATCTCTTGGATTAATCGTTAAAATTTCGCTTACATTTAATGTTTTAAAATCTTCAGTATAACTTTCATCGTCCCTTATTATTTTAACTTTATGGGCTGAATTTGGCTCTAAATCATATATTGTGAAGACATTTTTATTAGTCTTAAATTTGAAGTATCCATCTAAGAACACATAATAAAAAGAAGACGAAAAATATGACTTCTTTTCTGAAGTTATTTCTAACGTGATACTTACTGGACTTATTAATAATGTGATAATTTCCATAATTTTCCTTTCGCATTTTCGAACGCTGTATGAATATACAAACTAATGATAACATAAAAATAATTATTTTTAAATATATTTGCGTTCATAAATAAAAACGATGCGTTTTTCTTTTTCGCATCGTTTTTATATACATCCAATTAAATAACTACACATATTACATACAAGCGATATAATTATCGCTTTTTTAATATCATTCGTAATTAATAAATATACTAATCCTTCAACTAAAAATACACATACTTCAAGAATGTATAACCATAAATAATAATTAGACACAAACTGAAGAATTATATTCATTGAAAGGTT
>JAILNJ010000072.1 GCA_024691665.1 Gammaproteobacteria bacterium
GCCTTAAAACCATCTTTACTTGATGAAGAATTAAATAACAAATTAAAAGAAGTAGTGGAGAAATAACCGCTACTTCTTTAAATTTTTAAAGTTAAGTTTTGTGATATGGTATAGGATATCTTCCTTACCATCTTTTTTAATTTCTTTGATTAATTCGTCAGCTTCTTTGCCAGCTCCCTTTGGAAGTTTATATCCATAAAGTTTTTCAAGGTTATCCATCTCTTTTAAGAAGTAGCATCTCGCAATTATTGATGCGGCTGCGACAGCGATAGATTTAGTTTCGCCTTTAGTTTCAAAGCTGATATTACTGAATACTTCTTGAGGTTTAATATTAAAAATATTATTTAGATATTTGAAGTAGTTAGTTTTACCACAGAAATCATCTAAACAAACCACATCATATTTAACCTCTTTCGCAAGATCTCTAATATTAGAATTATGAAGGCCTGCCTTAAGTTCATTAATATTATGAATAGAAGTATTATTATTGTATTGTTCGTTTCTTAAGATTATTACTTTATGTTTTAGTTTCTTAACTAGAGTTTTTCCTATCTTTACTATTTCTTTATCAGTAATCTTCTTTGAGTCTTTTACGCCTAGTTTTAGTAGTTCATTAGTATCTTTACCCTTAACTAGACAAGTCGCAACTACGATAGGCCCAAATAAGTCACCTGTTCCTACTTCATCACTACCAATTGTATCCATGTGGTTATAAGGATAATTTCCTTCTGAATCACTAGATTCTTCATTAACGTATTCTTTAAAGTAATCTAGTTTAGAACCTTGAAATACTACTTTACCACTCTTATAAATTGATACGCTAAAACCGTCACCTTGAAAGAAGTGAGCGATATAGGGATTTGTAGGCATTACTTCAAATGCTTTATAAGTGGTTATGAATTTTTTAATCTCTGATTCAGTCATCTTGATTACTTTAGTCATATATTAATTTTATCATATTATGATAAGTATATAAAATCTATTGTGTTATAATAATTTAGATGAACGTTATAAAGAATTTAGAATTAGACAAAATTATTAATATAGTTAAAACATATTCAACGTTTGATGAGACAAAAGATTTAATCGATTTAATTGAACCTTCAAGAGATAAAAAAGAGGTTGAAAGATTACTTCTTGAAGTTGAACATGCGAGATGCTCTGTCATCAAGATTGGTCGTCTTGATGTTTTTGAGATGAACGTAAAAGATACTATTGAAAGACTTAGAGTATCTGCACCACTTTCAATCTCTGAAATCTTTGAAGTATTAAATCTATGCGATAACGTTCAAAGAGTATTAACTTATATTACTAAAGTTCAAAACATTCAAATTGAATACTCAGAACTTAAAAAGACTTTTGATAGATTTGTATCTTTAAAGAATATTAAGGATATGATTTATAAAGTTATTGATAGTGATGGTAATGTCCTTGATAATGCATCACTAGCTTTATATCAAATAAGACACAGAATTAGACTTGAAAACCAAAAGTTAGATATTAAGATTAATCAATTACTTGAATCTTTAGCTTCTAAATTAAGTGATACTATCGTAACTATTAGAAACGGAAGAAAGGTAATTCCTATTAAAGTAGAATATAAGAATCAAGTTCAAGGTGTTGTCCAAGGCGAATCAGCATCTGGACAAACAGTATTCATTGAACCATTCCAAACTATTGAAATTGAAAATAAGATTGAATCTTTAAAAGAAGAGGAAGCAAGAGAAGTATCTAGAATCCTCTATGAATTAAGCGTTAATATCGCAAATAATTATGAAACTATTGAAGAAGATTATAGCGCATTAATCTATTTAGATTTCATTATGAGTAAGGCATATTATGCCGTAGACATTGATGCGGTAATGCCTAAGCTATCTAAGAATATCAATATTATTAAAGGAAGACACCCTTTAATCGATAAAGAAAAGGTAGTTCCTAATACTATTAAATTAAATGCCTATAAGACTATGATTATCACAGGACCTAATACTGGTGGTAAAACTGTAGTACTTAAGACACTTGGACTCTTAGCCTTAATGACTGAATGCGGTATGCTAATACCTTGTGAAAAGGATTCTGAAATCCCGGTATTCGATGGGATTTATTCAGATATCGGAGATGAACAATCAATAGAGCAATCTCTTTCAACTTTCTCATCTCATATGAATAAGATAGTTGAAATCATTGATGAATTCTCTATTGATTCTCTAATCCTACTTGATGAACTTGGAAGTGGAACTGATCCTAAAGAAGGTGCTTCACTTGCGATATCTATTATTGATCACTTAAGTAAGTTTAACGTGTATTTAGTAGTTACTACTCATTATCCTGAACTTAAGAACTATGCATACTTAGATGAAAATATTGTAAACGCATCAGTTGAGTTTGATGTAAATACTTTAAAACCTACATATAGACTATTAATTGGTTTTAGTGGTAAATCTAATGCCTTCTTAATTAGTGAACGTTTAGGCTTAAGAAAAGCTATTATTGACCACGCTAATGAAATCTCTCAAGGATTTAGTAATAGTTCATCTAATTTAATGGAAATTCTTGAAAAAGAAGAAGAGAAAGCTAGACTTGAAAGAGAAAAATATGAAGCTTTAAATCAAGAATTAAATGAGAAACTAAGAAATGCTGAACTTGAGATTAAGAAAGATAGAGATCAATTAAATAAAGAATATGAAACTCTAAATAATAAGAGAAATTCAATTCTATTTAAAGCTCAAAATGAGGCAGATAGATTAATTAATGAAATTACTGCGTTAAAGAAGAAACTAGAATCAAATGATGAAGTAAGTTCAGAAGAATTATCTAAAATTAAGAAAAAGACAGATAACCTATATGAATCTAAGCTAATTCCAAAGAAAGCGAACAAGCATGAGATTAAAGAAGGAGATAATGTAAGAATCCTTGAATATAATAAGATAGGTACTGTCATTAAGATTAAGAATGGTAACTATAGTGTTCAAATAGGTTCTTTAATCTTCAACTATTCAATTGATGAAATTGAATATGAAGGTGAATTCGATAAGAACAAAATCCTTATGGGACCTAAACAACAATTCAAAGCTAAACAAGTTAAGACTAGACTTGATTTAAGAGGCTTACGTTATGAAGAAGCTCAAGCTGAACTTGAGAAGTTTATTGATGATATAACACTTGATAACATTAAACAAGTAGAAGTTATCCACGGATATGGGACTTTAGCTTTAAGAAATATGGTTATCAAGTTTGCGGAAGAGTCTCCACTAATTAAATCATATAGACCAGGAGAAGAACTTGAAGGAGGTCGCGGTGTAACCGTGATGATTTTAAAGTAATGAATGGTGGATTTTTATTAATTAAGAAAGATAGAGAAATTTCATCTAATAGCCTAGATAATAGAGTTAAAAGAGCTCTATCTTTTTCTAAAGTAGGACACCTTGGAACCTTAGATCCTCTCGCAGAAGGGCTTCTCATATTAATGGTTGATAGAGCTACTAAACTCGCCAAGTATTTTGACGATTTGAATAAAGTATATGAACTAGAAATTAGACTAGGCGCAAGAACTAGATCTCTAGATCTTGAAGGTGAAATCACAGACTTTAAAGAAGTTAACTTCGAAGGCCAAGATGAATTAATAGACGAGACCTTAAAATCATTTATTGGAAAGTCTTCTCAAATTCCACCACTAGCCTCAGCCATTAAAGTGAATGGTAAGAAACTATATGAACTAGAAAGACAAAATATCGACTATACTCCAAAAGGAAGAGATGTTGAATTAATAGACGTTAAAAGAATTAGTGATATTAAAACGATTAATAATAATACTTATTTCACATGTTTATGTCATACATCTAAAGGATATTATGTAAGAAGTTTAGCTCGAGATTTTGGGGATAAGTTACATGTTCCATCACTCGCATCAGGAATAAATAGAGTGAAAGTAGGTAAATTTAGCATAGATAACGCTTATACATTAAGCGATATTGAAAATGGCAACTATAAGTTAATTAATCCACTTGATTACCTAGATTTTAAGAGAGTAAATCTTGATGATACTAATGACCTAAAAAATGGTGTCTGGATTAAGAATGTTTATGGAAACTATGAATACATTATATTTTGTGATAAGAAAGGAACTCCTATAGCTATCTCTAAGTTGGATGCTTCTAAGAATGTCTATAGGATTGATACGATGCTTGAATTATGAAGATAACATATTTAAACAACAACTCTAAATTTGATAGTAAGGGTAAAGCATTAGCTTTAGGATTTTTTGACGGAATTCATAGAGCTCATATGAAGATTTTAAAACAAACAATTGATATTGCGGAATTCAATCATATTAAGAGCGCTATGATTACCTTTGATACATCTGTCGCATGTTTTATTAGAAAACAAAAGTTTAGATATTTAACATCTAATGATGATAAGATTTCAATGGCGAAAGAATTAGGATTCGATGAGATTGTCTTCATTGAAGTTAACCAAGCATTCTGTGATGTAACTAGAGAAGAATGCTGTAAATTGCTCTTTGATGATGCTGAATTCTTAGTATGTGGATTTGATTATTCATTTGGTCAATACGCTGCTGGTAACCTTAAATACCTTGAAGAAAAGTATGGCGATAAAGTAGTTGGCGTTGATGAGATGACAATTGATGGTATTAAAGTCGGATCTCAAGCTATTAAGAAAGCTTTATCTGAAGGTGATCTATATTTATCGAAAGTAATGCTTAAGAGAGATTACTTAGTTAAAGGCTTACTCCATAAGAGTAATAAGAACTATTCACTCTCAGTTTCTGATTACTTCCTGCCTAAGAATGGTAAGTATGAAATAATCGTTAGAGGACTTGAAGGTGAAGTCACTATAAACGCTAAAATTAAGTTTATTGAAGATGAATCAGTAATCTTAATTAAGGATTTAGATGACTCTCATAAGTTAGATACACTTGAGACAAAAAAGATGCATGATGTAATCTTCACAAAAACATCAAGCAAATAACTTTGAATATTTATTATATATTTGATATAATAATTTAGGTTTTTAAAAAGAAAATTAGAAATAGGAGATATAAAAAATGAACGTAAACAAATTACCTGGCTCTAAAGTACAATTTGAAGTTGTTATTCCAGTAGAGCTATTCAAGAAAGCTGTAGATGATGCTTTCGAAAAGAAAATCAAAACTGTAGAAGTTAAGGGCTTTAGAAAAGGACAAGCTCCAAGAAATGTATATGAAGCTCAATACGGTGTTGAATCTTTATATGATGACGCATTAAATAGTGCAATCTCTGAAACTTACTATGAAGCAGTTAGAGATAACAAGATTGATGTATGTGGTTATCCTAAAATTGATATCGATACAAGAAAGATTAATCCTGAAGAACCAATCCACTACTTCGTAACTGTATCAGTTACTCCAGAAGTAACACTTGGCGAATACAAAGGTCTTCAAATTGTTAAAGAAGCAGTTAAAGTTTCTAAGAAGGAAGTTGAAGATGACATCAAAGCCGCTCTTGAAAGAGACGCTATGATGGCAACTAAAGAAGATGGAATCATCGAAAAAGGTAACACAGCTAAATTCGATTTCGAAGGTAAAGTTGATGGCGTAGCTTTCGAAGGTGGAACAGCTAAAGATTATGAACTTGAAATCGGTTCTGGACAATTCATCCCAGGATTTGAAGATCAAATGATTGGTATGAAGGTTGGAGAAACTAAAGATATTAACGTTACTTTCCCTGAAGATTATCATGCTGAAAACTTAAAAGGTAAAGCTGCAGTATTCACAGTATCAGTTAAAGAAGTTAAAGTTAAAGAACTTCCTGAACTCACTGTTGAATGGTGTAATGAACAAAAACATAATCACGATGGTAAAGAATTAAAGTTCGAAACTGTTGAAGATTATAAGAACCATATTAAAGAACACATCAAAGAACACAAAGAAGAACATGCTAAAGCTGAAGCTCAAAACAAATTATTTGAAACAGTTATCGCTAACGCTAAATTCGAACTTCCTGAAGATTTAGTTGAAGAAGATGTAGAAAGCGAATTCAAGAATGCTGAAGCTCAAGCCAAACAATACAATATGCCACTTGAAATGCTTTTAATGTATACAGGTGGAGGAACTGTAGAACAATTTAAAGAAAACTTAAAGAAACAAGCTACTCAAAGATTATCTTTAAGATTCGTTCTTAAGGCTATTGCTGAAAAAGAAAACTTTGAAGTAACTGAAGAAGAAATCAATAAAGAATATCAAGATTTAGCTGAACACTACAAGATGACTGAAGAACAAGTTCGTCAAGCTGTAGATGCTGAATCTATTAAAGAAGAGATCAAATCTCAAAAAGCTTATAAATTAATCGAAGACGCAAATCCATTCGTTGCTCCTCAAAAGAAGTAATGAAAATCTGGCTTAAGCCAAAAAAAGGAGGTAAATTATGGCGCAAAACGATATTTTACCAGTAATTCCTATTAAAGTACCTGTAGCTCTACCTCATGTAGAACTCAGAATTGAAGTAGGTAGATCATTTTCAAAGAATGCAGTAGTTCAATCTGAACTAATGAATGAAAGTGAAATTTTATTAATCTTCCAAAAGGATAACCTTGATAAACAAGAAGCTCCTGAATTAAGTGAATGCTATACAATCGGTCTTCTTGCGAAGTTTACTAATAAGGTTAGACTTGGAAACTCAAACTTTAAGATTAGATTCGTTCCAATTGCTAGAGTTGAAATAACTTCTATGTATAACGAAAATGATTGCTTAAAGGCTAGATACACTATCCTTGATGATGTATTTGGTGATGTAGATAAAGAGAAATTCTTAGTATCTAAGATTACATCTCAAGTACTTGAAAAAGGCGCAATGTTCTTAAGAAATCAAAAGTTAGTAGTTGATGAAATTAACGCTAATAGAGATGCAGGAACTCTCTCAGATGTAATTGCTCAAGAATTATCTATTGATGGCGCTGAACTTTATAAATATCTTGAAGATCTAGATGTTAATTCTAGACTTGAAAAAATCTTAAATGATATCAATAGCGTATTCTATCATAAAGAACTTGATGATAAGATTGACGCTGAAGTTAGACGTTCTATGGAAGAAAGTCAAAAAGAATATTATTTAAGAGAAAAGATTAGAGCCATCCAAAAAGAATTAGGCGATGTTGATAACAACACTACTGATATTGATAAGTTAAGAAAGGCTATAAAAGAAGCTAGAATGCCTAAGACTGTTGAAGAACACGCATTAAAAGAACTTACTCGTTATCAATCAGTATCAAGCGCATCTCCTGAATCATCAATGATTAGAAATTATCTTGATGTATTAATCGATATTCCATGGTACAAAGAAACTGTAGATGAAATGGATATCGAAAAAGCTAAAGCTAAGTTAGATGAAACTCACTTTGGCCTTGATAAGGTTAAGGATAGAATCCTTGAATACTTATCTGTTAAACTTTATACTTCTAAAAACCCACAAACAATTTTATGTTTCGTAGGTCCTCCTGGTGTAGGTAAAACAACACTTGCTGCATCAATTGCTGAAGCACTTGGCCGTAAGTTTGTTAAACAATCACTTGGTGGTGTTAAGGATGAATCAGAAATTAGAGGTCACAGACGTACATATATCGGTTCACTTCCTGGTCGTATCATCAATGGTATGAGAGCTGCTGGCGTTACTAACCCAGTATTCCTCCTTGATGAAATTGATAAGGTTGGAGCTGACTATAAGGGTGATCCTGAAGCTGCACTCCTTGAAGTATTAGACCCAGAACAAAACAAACTATTTAGTGATAACTATGTAGAAGAACAATACGATTTATCTAAAGTAATGTTCATCTGTACTGCTAACTACTTAGAAAATATCCCAGCTCCTTTAATGGATAGAATGGAAGTTATTGAACTTTCAAGTTATACAGAAATTGAAAAGTTCAATATTGCTAAAACTCATCTAATCGATAGAGAACTTAAGAAGAATGGTCTTGAAGCTGAAAAGTTTGAATTAACTGATGATGCATTAAGATTAATCATTAAGGACTACACTAGAGAAGCTGGTGTAAGACAACTTGAACGTCATATCGGAACTCTTATGAGAAAAGCTATTAGAAAGATTCTTAATAAGGAATCTGATAAGGTAACTATCACAGTTGAAAACCTTAAAGATTTCTTAGGTAAACCAATCTTCTCTAATAACCAAGCTGAAAAAGAAGATATGGTTGGTGTAGTAACTGGTCTTGCATGGACTCAATTTGGCGGAGATACTCTCCAAATTGAAGTAACTACATTTAAGGGAAAAGGTGGACTTCAACTCACTGGTAAACTTGGTGACGTTATGAAGGAATCCGCTCAAGCTGCCTTTACATGGGTTAAAGCTCATGCTAAAGAATTAAACATCAACGAAGATGATTTCCAAAATCTTGATACTCATATCCACGTACCTGAAGGTGCAGTACCTAAAGATGGACCATCTGCCGGTGTAACTATGGCTACTGCTATTGCGAGTGCCTTTACTCACAGACCTGCTCGTCATGATATTGGTATGACTGGTGAAATCACTCTAAGAGGTAGAGTACTCCCAATTGGAGGACTCAGAGAAAAGAGTATCGCAGCTGTAAGATCTGGTCTTAAGACTATTATTATCCCTCAAGATAATATAAGAGACTTAGACGATATTCCAAAAGAAGTAAAAGATACTTTACAAATCGTTACAGCTACTAAGCTTGAAGATGTTTTAGCTAAAGCATTAATCTAACACAAAACTAATAAAACGCTCTAAATTCAAGTTTTAGAGC
>JAILNJ010000119.1 GCA_024691665.1 Gammaproteobacteria bacterium
GTTGAAATACCTTTTTCAGCATAGATGCATGGGAAATCAGCATCTGGTGAAAAACCATAATCACATTCAGGATATTTTCCAATATAGTGTTCGAGACATCTTGAACCTGATTCTTCATCACATCCAAAGAAGAATCTAATCTTTTTCTTTGGAGTATATCCTTCATCCTTAAGCATCTTAAGTGCGTAATATGTGGCCATTAAAGGGCCCTTATCATCAGATGATCCTCTAGCGTATAATTTATTACCTTTCACAATTGGATCAAATGGAGGATTAGTCCAAGTACCGGTTGCAGGAACAACGTCAAGGTGACATAAAATAACTACTATTTCATCACCTTCACCCCATTCAATAAATCCTGCATAATTATCAACGTTCACAGCTTTAAAACCATCACGTCTTGCGAGGTCAAGCATATAATCTAGTGAAGCTCTTACGCCTTCACCAAATGGAGCTTCAGTGTTTTTAGGATTAAATTCAGTTAATACACTTGGAATTCTAAGTAAATCTTTTAAATCATTAAGCCAAGCGTCATAGTAATCTTTGAATAATTCTTTTGTATTCATAATTCCTCCTATAAATGCTTAACTAAAGCGTGATTCTTTTTACCTTTCTTAATAAATGTATAAACTCCATCAATTGCGTCACTCTTCTTAACGATGAAGTTGATGTCAGTAACCTTTTGACCGTTAACTGAGATACCTCCACCTTGAACCATCTTACGAGCTTCGCTCTTTGATGGGAGGAGTCCAATAGTTGCGAGTAAATCAACAATATTTAATTCTTCGCTAATCTCTTTAACATCATCATCTTTGAATGCATCTTCAATTTCTTTCTTAGAAAGTTTAGTTACATCGCCATTAAATACTGCATCAGTGATTCTCTTAGCTTCTTCTAAACCTTCTTCGCCATGAACAATCTTAGTTACTTCTTCAGCAAGTCTCTTTTGAGCGAATCTTAATTCTCTTCTTTCATTCCATTCAGCTTCAATAGATTCAATTTCTTCTTTAGAGAGGAATGTATATTGTTTAAGTCTTTGAATTACTTCCTCATCTGAAACTTGGAGCCAGAATTGATAGAACTTATAAGGACTAGTGAGCTCAGGATCTAACCATACTGCTCCACCTGCAGTTTTACCAAACTTAGTTCCGTCTGGTTTTAAGAGTAGTGGGAAAGTTAAACAGAATACTTTAGCTTCATCGCCATATTGTTTTCTGATTAATTCAAAACCAGCTGTAACGTTATCCCATTGGTCTTGTCCACCAACTTGAAGTCTACAATTATATGTCTTATATAAATGAAGGTAGTCTAATGCTTGGAGAACTTGATATGAGAATTCAGTATATGAAATGCCTGTTTCAATTCTTTTCTTTACTGATTCTTTTGCAAGCATATAGTTTACAGTTAAGAGTTTTCCATAATCTCTTAAATATGTAATAACGTTCATTGTTGAAGTCCAATCGTAGTTATTTACGAATGTAGCTTCTGGAAGAAGTTTCTTAAGTTGAGATAAAATCTTTGATGCATTATCTTTTGTTGTTTCAGCATCAAGTAAGTTTCTTTCAGCGTTTTTGCCACTAGGATCACCAATCATACCAGTAGCTCCACCAACTAGAATAATTGGATGGTGTCCAGCTCTTGATAATCTCATTGCGCCCATAATAGCGAGCAAGTTACCAGCGTGAATAGATTTCCCAGTTGGATCTACACCAATATAGAATGTAAGGTTACCCTTATTTAATTCCTCTTCAATATTTTCGCCTGCGGTTTGTCCAATTAGACCACGCCATTTTAAATCTTCAAATAAATTCATTTTGTGTGTACTCCTTATTTTGTTGTTCCTCTTTTAATGATTGAATGTTCAAGAATAACTTTTCCTTTAACATCTTGAACTTCTCCAGACATTTCTGTAGTTAAAATCTTCATTGCTCTTGCACCAAGTTCATGAATTGGTACATTGATAGTTGAAAGTTGTGGTCTACATAAAAGTGTGTATCTAGTATTTTGGAAACCAAATACTGATACTTCTTCTGGAATCTTCTTTCCTTTATAAACTAAGATATTAAGTGCCGCAATAGAGATAGAGTCTCTAACACCAATTACGCCATCAATATCTTTGTGTTCATTTAAATATTGTTCAATATCGCTCTTATTAATATCAAGGTTACCTGATGTATAGCAGATTAATTCTTCAAGGCCATACTTTTCCATTGCTCTTCTATATCCATTTTCTTTTAAGATTGATACTGGATATCTCTTTTGAGTTGTTAAAAGTACAATTCTTTTTCTTCCTTCTTGAATTAATGACTTACAAGCTTCATAACCAGCCTTTTCATAGTCGATAGTTACACTCAATAGATCATCATCACCAATTGATTCAGTATTAACTAATACGATTGGGATTAAATAGTTATCCTTAAGTTCTTTTACTAAATGACTTTGTTTTTCAGTTAATTCATCATTTAAATAAAGAATTCCATCAACATGTAAAGATACGATGTTCATTAATAGTTCATCTATTTGTTCATCACCCTTAACATTTAATAAAATAATATTGTATCCATAGCTTTCAGCTACTTCACTTATACCTTTAACCATCTCTGCGACAGATGCTCTTGCGAGGTCAGATACAATGATAGCAACTTGAGTAGATTTGCTTGATGCAAGTCCACGTGCCATTGCATTAGGTTTATAGCCTAATTCCTTCGCAATAGATAATATTTTGTTTCTTGTCTCTGGTTTGACTTTTTCAGGGGTGTTTAAAGCTCTTGATACTGTAGCATTAGATACCTTTGCTCTTAGAGCCACATCATATATAGTAGATTTATTCATAAAATAAAAAACCTCCTTGCTATATGATTATATAATAATCATTAACAAAATTAAAGAAGCAATGAAAAGATTTTCATACTTTCTTGCATTATTTTCAAAAAATATTTCATGAAATAAAAAATCTAACAAAATATTAAATAAATATATTGACAAAATCGTGTAAGATAAATAAAATTACATATAGTGTCAAGGTAATAAAAGGAGACGTTATGCCAAAAGAAGTTTATTACAAGATTAATGAGGCAAAACAAATAAAACTCGTTAGAACAGCACTTACTGCTTTCACTAAAGATTCTTATGAAAATCTAACCGTTTCAGACATTACTAAAACAATGGATATTCTAAGAACCGACTTCTACTACTACTTTAAAGATAAGGCAGATGTATTCGAAGCAGTTAAAGAATTTATGGTTAATGCAATCTCTCAAATTGGAGAACCAAAAGATGCATTAAGCGCCATAGAAATGCTAGTTGCTTATGTATTTGGTCTTAAAAAGACTAAAAACAGACAGTTTTATTTAGAAATTTCAAGTGAATACAATCCTAATTCAGTATATACATTCAAAGATTTCTTCGTAGAAAAGTATGGTGAGGTTAAAAAAGAAGATGAATATAAGCTAGTAGCTAAGATCCATCTTGCTCTAGCATTAACTCTTGCAGTATATACATCTAAATTAGAAAGAAGCGAAGCTCTTGAAATATTAGCTTCAATCAAATAAAAAGCGAGAACTAATCTCGCTTTTTATTTTGTTTTTGTCAAAATAATTATTAATATTTGTCTATTTGATTATAATGTTGCCACTAGTTACAGAAAGATTGATTTTCGCATTTCCGTCCCCAACCACCAAAGAATGATCTTCTTCTCTTCCGTCTAGACTAGATTTAAATGAACCATTTGTAACGTGATAATGGATGGTTGCACCACTTTCTGGAATAGTGATTGTTTGAGATCCACTAGTACCATTTATATCTGCTCTTTCTAAAGCAACAAACTTAAT
Source organism: Gammaproteobacteria bacterium (assembly GCA_024691665.1). Taxonomy (GTDB): domain Bacteria; phylum Bacillota_I; class Bacilli_A; order Izemoplasmatales; family UBA1188; genus UBA1188. Next base: position 3,831 of record JAILNJ010000119.1, read on the forward strand.
ATTAATTCCACCTGATGTATAAACTAAATCAAACGATACACAATCTATCTTATTAATTACTAAACCACCTGATGTAGAATGCATTTGAATATCTTCAGATACTATTTCTTTAATAGTAGTATTCCCACTAGTTTGAGTAAATAAGAGTTCATCAGTTTCAATCTTACCAATCTTTGTAAGTCCTGATGTTCTTACGATATCTATTTTATTAGATGCAATATAATCAGCTTCTAGTGTTCCGCTAGTCACAACTAATTCAATTAATTCAATTGCGCTTGGATATTTAATAGTTACATGTTTATCAGTACCAAGAACCATTCCTTGAACACCACTACCCCAGAACTTAACGTATAAAGTTCCATCTTTTAAATATGTATGTACTTTGTGTTCATCATCTAATTCGTTTTCTTCTAGAATCACCACTGATGCAAGATTAATATCTTGAACAAGAGTAACTTTACCCATAGACCAACTTACATCAAGTTTTTTAATAGGTTCAGCGTATTCTTGGCTTCCAGTCTTATATAATTCAGCATCTTTATATACTTCACCTTTCACTGTTCCTGCCTTACATGAACAGAGTAGGATTAAAAATAAAGATAAAATAAAAGATAATAAGATACTTCTTTTTTTCATATTAAAAACCTCTGATTATTTCTAACTTTATTATAATCTTTTTTATTAATATTGTGTATAATCATATTTTGTAGAGGTAATTATGAATTTTATATTTATTTCCCCAGACTTCCCAGAAACATATTATAAATTTTGCGTAGAACTTAAAAAAAGAGGAGTGACTGTCTTAGGTATATCTCAAACTCCATATGATTCATTAAGGAAAGAACTTAAAGATTCTTTAACTGAATACTATAGAGCTAATAATATGGAATCATATGAAGAGATGTATAAGGCTGTCGCATTCTTTAGTTTTAAATATGGAAAGATTGATTATATTGAATCTAATAATGAATACTGGCTAGAACTTGATTCAAAACTCAGAGAAGATTTCAATATTAATACAGGAAAGAAATATAGTGATATGGCTCCATTCAAATCAAAGGAAGCTATGAAGAAATATTATAAAATAGCCGGAGTTAAAACAGCGAGATTTCATATCTCAAAAGATATAGATAGTGATTTATCTTTTATTAAGAAAGTGGGTTATCCAATTATCGCTAAACCTGATAATGGAGTAGGCGCCCAAAAAACATATAAGATTAAATCTTTAGATGACTTAAAGAAATTCTATGAAACTAAAGATAATAGAAAATATATTATGGAAGAATTCATTGAAGGAGAACTAATCTCATTTGATGGAATAGTAGATTCTTCTTCTAATCCAGTCTTCTCATCTTATGAAGTCTTCCCTAAACAAGCCATCGATATAGTTAATGATTTAGAGGATGACTTCTACTATGCATCACCTTATATGCCAGACGATTTAAAAGAGATAGGTGAAAGAGTATTAAAAGCATTTGGAGCCAAAAAGAGATGGTTCCACTTGGAATTCTTTAGATTAACAAATGATCATAAGTATCTAGGTAAGAAGGGAACTATCATAGGGCTTGAGGTTAATATGAGAGCACCAGGAGGAAACACTCCAGATATGATTAACTGGGCTAACTCAGTTGATACATTTAAAATTTGGGCTGATACAATTGTTTATGATAAGACAAATGAAAACCTTAATTTAAATAAATACTATTGTGTAACATATGGAAGACGTGACTTCAAACATTATGTACACAATGAAAATGATATAAGAAATGAATTTAAGGAACATATTTTAGATCATAGAAGAATGCCAAAGATACTCTCGGATGATATGGGAGATGATTGTTGGTATGCAAAGTTTGATACACTAGAAGATGTATATAAATTTATGGAATATTTAAAAGGAACCACTAATTAAAATGGTTCCTTTTTATTTTTGAATATTCCCTAAATCTAGTCCTATTCACAATATTGATTATTCTGATTAGTTAAGTAAGTATATAAAATGTGCTTTTTTTTAATTGGTTACAGTTTCTTTTTTAGGTTCTAGCGCAAATTCGTCTTCATTATCACCTAAGTCTTTATTTTTTAAGAAGATAAAATACACCACAAGAATTAAAACTAATATTGAAAACGCAATAGCTTCAATAATAAGACCATCTAACGAGAAACGTCTTACACCATCACTAAGTGGGAATAAAATATCAACTATTCCAAATATCTCAATTAATAAAATACAAATAGGTGCGACATATTTAATTAAGAATGCGTAAACATTACTAAACCAACCTAAATCCATTCCATCTTTCTTAATATTGTCACTTAGATAAGTAATACTAAATAAATCTTTCTTATTATCTGGCTTAAACATAAACCAACCGCAAGCAAGTGATGCGAAGAAACAACATATTGGAATAAAGACAGATGTGGTTATAGAATCAAAGAGTTCAAGTAAATTTCTTCCCGCAATCCTTAAACCAGGTTTTCCAGTTAGTTCATATCCTAAGGATATTCCAATAATAATAGATACTAAGAATGCAGGAACTGAAGAAAGGAGTCCTGCGATAACTCTTTTAAGTTTAAATCTTTGAATAAAGTATTGAGCCACTACTTCCATTATTGAGATTATTGATGTGATAGCCGCAATACTTACCATTCCAAAGAATAAGAACGATACAATCTTACCGACTACTCCAAGTTTATTAAATACTATAGGCATAGATGAGAATAATAATACTATTCCATTATTTTGAAGTTCAATTCCGGTTTCTGCCTTATAGTAATAAATCGCAGGGAATATAGCAAGTCCCGCAAGGAGAGCCACAAATGTATCAAAGAAGGCAATCCATAATACCGACTTTCCTACATTCACATCTTTTCCTGCGTATGATCCATATGCGACAAGTACTCCTGCCCCAACTGAAAGTGAGAAGAATGCCTGAGACATCGCTGCGAGTATTCCTTTAAATCCCAAAGATTTAAAATCAGGTTTTAAATAATAAGCTAATCCTTCTTTTACTCCACTCGGAAGACATAGACAATAAATTACTATACCAATAAGAATAAATATGAGCGCAGGCATTAAAATCATACTTGCTTTCTCAATGCCTTTCTTAACTCCAAACGAAATAATAATTACCGCAATACCCACAAATATTGCGCTATAAAGAATTACTTCCCATACATTAGATGAGAATGACTCTAAAATATTTGTATTGTCAGAAAATGAATTAACTGTATATTTAATGGTGTAACCACCAAGAACTATATAATAAAACGCAATAAATAATGATACGACAATAGATAGTAGTCCTACCCACCCTAATCCTTTTCTTATTTTTTTATATGAGCTCACTGCGTTTGCTTGAGCTCTTTTTCCTATATATGTTTCAGTAATAATCATGATTGAACCAAGAACTATTACACTTATTATATAAACAATAACAAATGAAGCTCCGCCATTTTGACTTGTCTTATAAGGAAAACTCCATAAATTACCAAGCCCAACAGAACTTCCGGCTGCGGCCAAAATAAAACCTAGGCCACTATTAAAACCATTTCTTTTTTCCATATATACTCCTAGAAAATTGATTAATGAATGAGTAAATCTCTTCAATAGTATTATAACATTTTACTGTCAATTCATTCAAAGAAAAAACTAGACTTTTTTCTAGTTTTAATAACTTATACATAATAAAAATAGGCTGCATTATTTAAACGCAGCCTATATTGAATTTATTTTTGGTATTTATAGAATCCTTCGCCTGTAGCCTGACCTAACTTACCTGCATCAATCTTTTCTTTTAACATTGCTGCAATCTTCTTGAAGTTATAAGGTAACATCATCTTCTTTAGAAGAGGTGCGATTAATCCTGGAACCTTTTGATACTTTTCAATGATATTGTAAGCTGTAGTTAAGCCAACAACATCAATAATTTCAAATGGGCCCCTAGGTGCTCCTGTTCCGAGCTTCCAAGCTTTATCTACGCTTTCAGGATCTGATACTCCATTAGCTACTAAATCCATACCGCAAAGTAGGAATGGTACTAATAAAGAGTTTAAGAGGTATCCACCTTTTTCCTTTAATACTGGAACTGGAATCATAGAAATTTCTAGACCAAAATCCATAACTTTGCTGAATACTTCTTTATCAGTCTTATCTTGAGCCATTACTTCTACTAAGTTTTGTTTCCAAATGTGGTTTGCAAAGTGGAGTGAACAATACTTATCAGCTCTTCCTGTATATGGAGCGAATGTAGATGGAAGTAATGTAGAAGAGTTAGTAACTAAAATAGTCTTTTCTTCTAGTACTGGAGCAAGTTTCTTGTAGAAAGCAATCTTTTCATCTTGTAATTCAGCCATAGATTCAATAACAATATCTGCGTCTTTACAAGCTTTAGCTAAATCTAATTCTAACTTAATGCTCTTATAAGCCTTTTCAGACTTCTTTAAACATTCTTCTGCATTGAATGAATCAACACAAGCTATACCTCTACACCAGTTAGCAGGATTCTTTCCTTCTGGTGAAGCCATTAAATCAATTGCGTTTTTGTATTCAACTCTTAATTGATCTAATTTTGGTTGAGTTCTGCCGATTGAAGCTTCACTTCTTAACCAAATTGTAACGTCTTTTCCGCAGTAAGCAGCTTGATATGCAATTTGTGCACCGAGTACGCCGCCGCCTGCAACTACTACTTTGTTAAATGCCATAACAATTCTCCCTTAAATTAATATTTAATACACCATTGTTCATTATATCGAATAAAGGAAAATAAGTCCACTAAAATCCTCAAAAATATCGCGAAATCTCAGTTAATTTTTGTAATTAAAGAAAACAAACATATTTTATCTAACATTTATCAAGAAAAGAAAGTGTTTTTTATCTATAAAAATAATAAAAAATAGGTTTTATTTAAAATATAAACCTATTCTTTGTTATCAATTTGTTTCACTTAATATACGTTGTATATCATTTTAAAATACAAATTCACAGGGAAACTAAGAAAAAATTGTCCATTTTAGACAATTAATTCTAGTATTTTTCTAATTCAATTAT
>JAILNJ010000136.1 GCA_024691665.1 Gammaproteobacteria bacterium
TATTCATCCCCTTTTTATATTTGGATTTATCCAAACTATAAAAAGGGGATGAATATATGAAGAAAATAGCAACACTCTATAAAAGTGTAGGCAAATATTGGCCTTTTGCTGTGTTAACTCCGCTTTTTATGGTGGGAGAGGCAATACTTGAACTACAAATACCAGGAAAAATTAGTGATTTAATCACATACCTACAAAACTTAGAAGGAGCTCCAATCGATAGTTCTATTATTTGGAACCTTGCGCTTTGGCTTATTGTATATAGCTTAGCTTCAATGGTTTGTGGTGTTTTAGGAGCCTTATTTGGAGCACGTGCTAGTGCTGGATTTAGTGCTAATTTAAAGAATAGACTATTTAGAAAGGTTCAAACATTCTCATTCTCAAATATCGATAAATATTCATCTTCATCATTAATTACTCGTATGAATACCGATGTTCAATGGGTAAATATGTCATTTAGTATGAGCATTAGAATGATATTTAGAAGCCCGACTATCTTTGTTTATGCATTAATTAAGGCATCTAGAATCTCAAGCAGACTCATGCTTATATACTTAATTGCAGTACCAATTCTAATTGTTGGTTTAACTCTAATTCACGTATTCGCTCACCCACAATTCGAAAAAGGTGTTAAGAAGATTGATAAGGTTAACGAAGTAGTAGAAGAAAACGTAAGAGGTGTAAGAGTAGTTAAATCATTTACTCGTGAAGAAGATGAAATTAAGAAGTTTGATCATGAAAACAATCTTCTTTATAAATACTTTAAACGTGGACAAACTATTGTTAACTTCACTAATCCACTTATGATGATTGCGATTTATGCAGTAATCCTTTTAATTGTAATCATTGGTACAAAAATGATTAGAGAAGGCATTATGGAAACAGGTAATATTTATGAGATGGTTACATACTCTCTAAATATCTTAATCGCACTTAATATGCTTTCAATGGTATTCACATTCATGGTTATTAGTAAACCTTCAAGAGAAAGAATTTATGAAGTTCTTACTGAAGTTCCTACTATTAAATCACCTGAAAACGCAGTTGAAGAAGTTAAAGATGGCTCAGTTGAATTCAAAAATGTATTCTTTAAATACAATTTAGAATCAGAGAAATATGTATTAAACAATATTAATCTTATGATTAATAGTGGTGAAACAATAGGTATCTTAGGTACTACTGGTTCATCTAAAACTACCCTAATTTCTCTTATCGCAAGACTATATGATACTCTTGATGGAGAAGTTAAAGTGGGTGGAGTAAACGTTAAAGACTATGACCTTGAAGTATTAAGAGACGCAGTATCTGTAGTACTTCAAAAGAACCAACTATTTAGTGGTTCTATTATAGATAATTTAAGATGGGGTAAGGCTGACGCAACACTCGATGAAATAAAAGAAGCTTGTAAGATAGCTCAAGCATCATCATTTATTGAAGCTATGCCTAACAAGTACGAATCTAAGATTGAACAAGGCGGATCTAACGTATCTGGCGGACAAAAACAAAGACTTTGTATTGCTCGTGCAATCCTTAAAGATCCTAAGATTTTAATCCTAGACGACTCAATGAGTGCGGTTGATACTAAGACCGACGCACTTATAAGAGCAGGCTTAAAAGAATACAAGAAGGATATTACAAAGATTATCGTTGCTCAACGTTATATGTCTGTACAAGATGCAGATAAGATAATTATTATTGATAATGGTGAAATTATTGACTGTGGTACACATGATGAACTCTTAAAGACATCTAAGACTTATCAAGAAATCTACCATTCTCAAAATCAGGAGGCCTCACATGAATAAGATGAATTATCAAAGACCTAAAGGCTTCTTAGGAAGAATTATTAAAAATACCTTCAAAGAAAATCCAGTAGCTTTCACAATTATTATTGTCTTAACAGTAGCATCAAGCCTTGGTATGGTACTTGGAATTGGTAATATCTCAAATTTATTTGATATACATATTCCTGGTATTATAAAGGCCGTTACTGAAGAAGAATTAGCTATTGCGAATAAAGCATTCTATGGTTATATCTATAGACTTATTGCTTTATTTAGTGTAAGTATTGTAGCTCAATTCGTGAGCTCACTCCTTTCTGTATTTGTATCACAAAAAGTAATGAGAGATATCAGACACCTTACATTCAGTAAGATGCAATATCTTCCAGTTAAGTTCTTTGATACAAATAAATATGGAGATATCATGAGTAGATATACAAACGATATCGATACTCTTGATCAATTTATTACTCAATCACTCCCAGGATTCTTATCAGGTGGTCTAACTTTAGCCATAATTTTAGTTATGATGTTTATTAATAACTGGTTTATGACTTTACTTGTATTAGTAATCCTTGGAACTATTATGTTTGGTATGAGTTTCTTAATGAGAGGCTCAAGAAAACACTTTATGGGCCGTCAAATGCTTGTAGGTTTATCTAATGGATATATCGAAGAGATGATTGAAGGTGCTAGAGTTGTTCAAGTATTTAACCATCAACATAAAGCTATTAGTGAATTCAGTGATATTACTGAAAGATATAGAGTAGAAGATCAAAAAGCTAACTCTTTTGCGAATACTATGATGCCACTAGGCGCTAACCTTGTAAGACTTCAATTCGTAATTGTAGCCTTAATTGGTGCCGTAGTAGTGGCTAAAACTGATTATACAGTTGGCTTACTTGTTGCATTCTTACTGCTTACAAATAACTTCAGTAACCCAATCACTCGTATGACTCAACAAATTAACCTAATTGCTTTAGCCGGTGCTGGTGCTAAACGTATCTTTGATATTATAGACGCTGAACCTGAGACTGATAATGGTTATGTAACACTTGTTAACGCTAAGGTTAATGAGAATGGTGAAATAGAAGAAACTGAAGAAGTAACTCATACATGGGCTTGGAAACATCCTCATAAAGAATCAGGAACTACTACATATACACTCCTTAAGGGTGATATCGTTATTGATGATGTGGATTTCTCTTATAATCCAGATAAACAAATCTTATTTGATATCTCAATCTGGGCTAATCCTGGCCAAAGAATCGCTCTAGTTGGTGAAACTGGTGCAGGAAAGACTACTATCACTAACCTATTAAACAGATTCTATGATATCGCTGACGGTAAGATTAGATATGATGGTATAAACATCAATAAGATTAAGAAAGCTGATTTAAGACGTTCACTAGGTTTAGTTCTTCAAGAAACATCACTCTTTACTGGAACTATTAAAGATAATATTAAACTCGGTAAACCTAATGCGACAGATGAAGAAGTAGTTGCTGCAGCTAAACTTGCTAATGCTGACTCATTCATTAGAATGATGAAAGATGGTTATGATACTATGCTTGTAAGAGCTGGTGAAAACTTATCTCAAGGTCAACGTCAGTTACTCGCAATCGCTCGTGCAGCTATCGCAGATTGCCCTGTACTCATTCTTGATGAAGCCACATCAAGTATTGATACTCGTACAGAATTAATTGTTCAAAAGGGTATGGACGAGCTCATGAATGGAAGAACTACATTCGTAATCGCTCATAGACTTTCAACAATTCAAACATGTAACGCTATTATGGTTATGGATCACGGAAGAATCATTGAAAGAGGTAACCATAAAGAATTAATTGAAAAGAAAGGTGTATACTACAGCTTATACACTGGTAAATTTGAATTTGAATAGGAATATAGGGATATTTGTATATCCCTTATTTCTATGATATAGTAGGTATTGTAT
>JAILNJ010000023.1 GCA_024691665.1 Gammaproteobacteria bacterium
TATCAAGCACCCGGATAGTGGTATTGCGATAAAAGGTTTCAATATTCCTGATTGGAAAGAAGTTATTACTATTACTTCTGAACTAATGAAATTAGAATTTAATAATAAAGATATTGGATGGGATTTAGCTCATACAGATAAAGGATGGATAGTTGTTGAAGGTAATGCAAACGGAATGTTTGTAGGACCACAGATTGTTTATGAAAGAGGAATGAAATATGAACTAGATCAAATTCTTGAGAGGTGTTAGATATGTATCGTTTTTCTGATTTGTCGATAAGAGAGTTTACAGAGGATGATATCCAATTAAAAGTCAATTGGATAAATAATTCGGAAACCAATAAATATCTGCACTATGATTTGCCTTTAGAGTATGAGAGAACTTTAGAATGGTTTAAGAATATAAAGAATCGAAAAGATAGATTTGAAGGAATCATAGAATATAACAGCACCCCTATCGGTATAATAGGACTCCTTGATATTGACTATAAAAATAAAAAAGCAGAAGGACACATTGTTATAGGCGATAGATCATTTCGAGGAAAGAAAATTGGGAAGCGGTCGATTCAATTAAGAGCAATGTATGCCTTTTATGAACTGGGGCTAGAAAAAATATATACATATATAGATGTTGGAAATGAGGCATCTTTGAAAAACAACTTAAGTATTGGTTTTCACGTAGAAGGTTATCTTCAACAGCATTTGTATAAAGACGGAAAACCTCAAGATGTATATTTGATGGGCTTATTGAAAAAAGACTTTGTAGTTCCAGAAGGAATTATCGAGTATTAATTAAAGAAGAAAAATGTATAAAAAATATATTAAAAGACTTTTAGATATTATTTTTTCATTAGTATTTATTATTGTTTTTTGTTGGATATATATAATTCTCGCTGCACTTGTAGCTTTAAAACTGGGTTCACCTGTCATTTTTAAGCAAGAGCGAGTTGGAAAAGATGAGAAATCATTTTATATGTATAAGTTCAGAAGCATGATTGATGCTTATGATGAAAATGGTAAACCGCTACCTGATGATTTAAGATTAACTAAATTTGGTCGGCTATTAAGATCGAGTAGTCTTGACGAATTACCTGAGGTTTTCTTAATTCTGTCAGGGAAAATGTCCATTATAGGTCCTAGACCTTTACTAGTGGATTACCTTCCTTATTATACTCCAGAAGAACACATTAGGCATTCAGTCAGACCAGGTCTTACCGGACTAGCACAAGTAAATGGAAGGAACGCTATTTCTTGGGATGACAAGCTAAAATATGATGTAGATTATTGTAAAAGCATTTCATTCTTGGGAGATATAAGTATCCTTTTAAAAACTATTAAAAAGGTTTTAATAAAAGAAGGAACTCTTGAAGGCAAAGAAAAAGTGAATGCTCGTTTAGATGATTACAGAAGAGGCAAATAGGGTGAATAAAGAGAAAATAGTATTAGTAGGATGTGGACAGCATGCCAGAGTTGTGATGTACAATATTGCATCACAGGGGAAATATGATGTTGCTTGTTTCATAGATTCAGATCCTTCTAGAGTTGGAGAGACATATTTAGGTCACCGCATAGAAGGAACTTATGAAGATATTGATTGGATAGGTGAAAAATATAAAACCAAGAAATTCTTTATAGCCTTTGGAAATATGAAATATAGAAAAAATACTTTCGTTTTATTTATTAATAAAGGATGGGAGCCAGTAAATATTATACACCCTAATGCAGTGATTTCACCTGATGCAAAAATAGGGAAAGGTGTTTTAATTGAATGCGGATGTTTAATAACGCCAAACCCGATTATTGGTGATAATGTGGTTGTAAATACGGGATCACAAGTAAATCACGACAATATAGTTGAAGACAATGTATACATTGCTTCAGGTGTGGTCTTATCAGGCGGTGTGACAATTAAAGAAAACACGTTACTGGATGATGGAGTAATTGTTACTTTAGGCATTACGGTTCCACCTAATTCTATTTTTGGCGCAGGGACAATTGTGACAAAAAACTACCAAGACGAGGGTGTATATTATGGAGTTCCAGCTAGAAAGATTAGATGATTTAGTAACGTAAATAATTAGTGAATTATAAAGGGATAAATAATGAACATTCTTTTTCTTACAATCGCAAGATTTGACGGTATTGATGCCCATTCCATTTATACAGATTTACTGAGATGTTTTCGAAATAATGGACATAGTATTTTTGTTATTGCTCCTCTTCACAATAGTATTAATAAGACGGATACAGTTGTTAAGGATACTTCCACAAAGGTAGTATATGTTCCAGTTGGAGATGCAACAGGCTCAAATAAAATGCTAAAGAAGGGACTTGATCAATTATTAGTAGAGCCTAAATATATGAAGGCAATAAAAAAACATTTTAATTCTATTAAATTTGATTTAGTTTTATATTCAACTCCACCAATTACTTTCTCGAGAGTAATAGAGTACGTAAAAAAGAGAGATAATGCCAAGACTTATCTTTTGTTAAAGGATATTTTTCCACAGAATGCCATTGATATAGGTATCTTGAGCAAAAAAGGCTTAAAGGGGATTATATATAAATACTTTAGAAATAAAGAAAAAGCATTGTATCGTATTTCCGATAGAATTGGCTGTATGTCTCAAGCAAATGTCGACTATGTATTAAAGCATAATCCTAAAGTGTCAGCTAAAAAGGTAGAAGTGTGTCCTAACTCAATAGAAGTAATTGATAAAAGTGTAAGCCTTTTTTGCTCAAGATACCTATATCAATGGCATTC
>JAILNJ010000151.1 GCA_024691665.1 Gammaproteobacteria bacterium
ATTAAAATCACAAGCTACTAAGCTTAATCCACAAATAGCCAAAAGGACTAAAGATAATAATCTCTTAATAGTCTTCATTATATAAAAAATTCTCCCCTTATTATTGCTATAATTTTATATTATAAATACTATAAAATTATAGCAATAATAAAGGGAGAATTTTTTATATAATGAAGACTATTAAGAGATTATTATCTTTAGTCCTTTTGGCTATTTGTGGATTAAGCTTAGTAGCTTGTGATTTTAATAATATAATAAGTACCGCAAATAAGGTTAAAAGTGAAGCTATCAAATCAGCTACTGGTCTAGTTGATGGTATTGATAAAGATGGCCACTTCGAAGAAGACAGAAGCTACACAGTTGCATATTCTCATACCGATAAAGATAATGTTACTGTTACTATTTCATTAAATCTTCAATTTAAGAAAGATGGAAAGTTCATTTATGTAGATCAAGAAAATAATGAAACTATTAACTATACATACAAGATTGAAGATGGACTTATCAAATGTTACCAAGAAAGTAACCTTATCAGATACTACTATTATTATGAAGATGTAGTAGTAGAAGCTAGTGTATTACTTCTTTGTGGAACAAGAGATGGTGTAACTGTATCAGAACGTGGTACTGGAACACTTGGTTATGTTGCATATATAATGTTAAATGTAGGAGATACTAAATCAGCTCTTACAACCGATAAATCAAACGAAAATATGTACTATACTATTAGAAAGAATGGTACATTAAGCAGCACAGGAAAAAGAGTTGTTGCTGACCAACTTGGTTTATTCGATACATCTGAAGCTAAGAGATATGCTACAACTTTAACAGTTGGAACAGGCTCTAGCGCTAAAAAATGTCCTGTAATCGTGCTTGTCGCGTAAATTCTATTCTATATACCCGCTCAAATAGAGTGGGTATATTTTTTGTTAACTATTTATTATACATATAGTATAATATTTACATTATCGGAGAATAAGTATGAAAGATTTTTTTATTGATTTAAAACAAGGCATAGTTGATATGTTTAAAGGTTCAAGTAATGATAATCTCTTTAGTTTAAATGGAAGAGTTCCACTAAAAAGATCGATTCTTTTTGGTATTCAACATGTCCTCGCAATGTTTGTCGCAAATATTGTTCCACTAATTATAGTATTTAGTGCAATTGGAGTTAACAATACACCAATCGCAACACATGCAATGTTAAGTGCGCTCTTTATGGCAGGATTTGGAACTATTGTTCAACTCTTAGTTGGTGCAAGGCTTCCTATCATTATTGGAACATCGTTCACATTTGTAGGATTATTTATCACTATTGGACTCTCTGGAGCTACTCCAGAAGAAGGATATTATACTATTATGGCATCTATCTTAGTTGGTGGCGCTATAACTACTGTTGCATCAGCTTTTGCTAAGTATTGGACTAGATTTATCAAACCTATAGTTCCTGCGATTGTAGTACTAGGTATTGGCCTATCTTTAATTCAATCAGGCGCTAATCAATTTATTGGTATGAATGACTATACTCCAGGAGGAGTTAAGTTATATTTATATATCATTGTAGCCGTTATTACATTTGTGGTTGCAATCCTCTGGCAAATCCTTATGAAAGGAGTTTGGAAGAATCTTAATGTAATAGTTGGCATTGTTGTTGGATATATTGTTGCTGTATGTATTCCTGGAATGGTAAATTTCAGCGGAATGAAGATTAATAGTATCACAGACGTTTTATCTTATCCATCATTTATTGATTTATCTAAACTTAACTTTAAGTTAGTACCTATTATTTTAACTACTGTATGTTTCTTAATGGCACTCGTTGAAGCTATTGGTGATACATCAGCTTTATGTGATGCAGGTCTTGGTAGAGCCCCATCTAATAGAGAACTCACTGGTACACTTGTATGTGATTCACTTAACTCTACTTTATGTTCACTATTTGGTTGTATGCCTTTAACTACATTCAGCCAAAATGTAGGTATTGTATCACAAACAAAAGTAGTTAATAGATTTACACTCTTTGTAGGCGCAGTATTCCTAGTAATCGCATCATTCTTTAAACCAATCGCAAACTTCCTCTATACTATTCCAAATGCTGTACTCGGTGGCGTAATGGTAATTGTATTTGGTTCTATTTCAGCTGTAGGTATGAAGATGGTATCTGAGAACGGATTCACTCAAAAGAATATCTTAATTGTATCTGTCTCAGTATGTCTTGGATTTGGTTTAACATTATGCACAGATTTCTTCAATTATTTAAGAAGTGTTAATCTTGCATATCTCGCAGACGTACTATCAAATAACGTATTAAATATGTTTGTAATTGCTATCATTTTATCATTTGTTTTACCTGATAATTTAGGCGAAGATAAGGTAAAAGAAGTAGCTCAAGAAGAACCTAAAAAAGAATAGAAAAATAGGGTAAAAAAACGGACAATAAAAAGGCATTATAATATAATGTCTTTTTTATTATATGGTATAATAAAACTATGAGTAATTATCTAATGACAGACCTCAATCCTAAACAAAAAGAGGCCTGTGAAGCAACTATAGGACCATCTTTAATAATTGCGGGCGCGGGTAGTGGAAAAACCCGTGTTTTAACCTATAGAATTGCCTATTTAATTGATGAAATGGGTGTACATCCTTCATCAATTTTAGCTATCACATTTACTAATAAAGCCGCAAAAGAAATGAGAGATAGACTTGAAAAACTAATTGGCTCTAAAGCTAAATATGTTACCGCATCAACTTTTCACTCATTCTGCGCTAACTTCTTAAGAAAAGAAATTGGAATCCTTGGAAGAAGTACGAGATTTACTATTATTGATGATGATGAAACTGAAAAGATTATTAAGAATATCTGTAAATCTTTAAACTATGATACTAAGGTAATTAAACCTGATTACTTTCTCAATGCGATATCTAATATTAAATCTAGAATCAAAACTATTGATAGCTTTGATCCTGTGTTTAAAGATAAGATTTCAAATGTTTATAACTTATATGAAGAAG
>JAILNJ010000009.1 GCA_024691665.1 Gammaproteobacteria bacterium
GTCTTCTACCTTCTTAATATCATTGTGATAGATTACTACATCAGATGCTTCTTTTGCTTCTTCTGAAGAATCCATTCCAATAGATATTCCTATGTCGCTCATTCTAAGTGATGGAGCATCATTCATTCCATCACCAATATAAGCTAAGAGACCTTCTTTATTATGTAAGTGTTCCTTTAGATATTCTATTTTATTCTCTGGAAGACAAGATGATTTAAAGCCATCAAGTGATAATTTATTAGATAATTCACTGGCAACAGCCTCATTATCTCCAGTCATCATATAAGTTTTAATATTATTGGCTTTAAAGTAATTAATAGCTTCCATTGCATTATCTTTTAGTTTATCTTTGAGTACTATCTTAAGTTTTCTTTGGAATAAATATCCATGATTATCCATTTCACCAACTATTAAGTATATAGTAGTACCGATAGATGATAAATCAGGATCACTGATAGTTAGTTTATCCATCATCTTTGGTCCACCAACATATACTAACTTGTCACCATATTTAGCGCTTAAACCATATCCAGGTTCTTCTTTAATATCGCTTACTAATGATTTATCTATATAATTACTAAATGTTAGAGATAATACTTTAGCAATTGGATGAGTTGAAGTTGATTCAATAGTGGCTAAAAGCTTTAAAGCTAGTGATTCATCTATATCTTGATATAGAATTGAATCCACTACAAATGAACCTTCAGTGAGTGTGCCAGTCTTATCAAAGATTACTTCACTAATTTTAGACATTGATTCAAGGTATTCAGAACCTCTAACCATAATTCCTTCTTTAGAAGCTCTTCCAAGTCCAGTATAGAATGAGAGAGGTACACTAATAACAAGTGCACAAGGACATGAAATTACAAGCATAGTAGCACTATTTCTTAGTGCGGTATTTAAATCGTTCTTAAATACGAAATAACTTAAGACAAAAGCTAGTATTGAAATAATGATAATGATCGGAGTGTAGTATCTTGAGAACTTCTCAATAAAGTCTTCACTCTTACTCTTCTTTTCTTTAGCTTCTTCAATTAATTTATTTAATTTAGATACTGATGAATCAGAATATAACTTAGTTACCTTAGCGTAGATTACACCGTTTAGATTAAGCGTTCCGCTAATTAAAGTTGAACCGGCACTTACTTCAACTGGGACTGGTTCGCCTGTCATAGTTTTAGTATCGATTAAAGAATTTCCTTTAACTACGATAGAATCTAGAGGAATTCTCTCTCCAGGTTTAATCATGATAATATCATCAATTTGAGCTAAAGCTGATTCAATAATATCTCCATTTTCAAGCATTACTTCATCAGTCTTTAAATCAATCATATCTTTGATTTGTGATTCACTTCTCTTACGAGCTAAATGTTCTAAGGCTTCACCAATCGCAGATAGAGTTATGAGAATAATAGCTTCTATTTCATCTCTAATAACTATTGCGGCAATTGAAGCTATTATCATAAGTAGACCTTCATTAAAGATTTCGCCTTCCTTAAATTCTTCAATCATATCAGCGATTGTATTATGAGCGATAAAGATAAACGCTATTACAAAGAATACATATTCTAAATAAATAGAATAACTATATGTGTTGAATACATATTTAAATAGAATAGCTGGGACTAAGAATAGTACACCTAAACTATATAGAATAATAGATACTATAAAATTTTTCTTGCTATCATGATCACATTCGCAGTGTGAACCACAGCAACATTCTCCTTTAAAACATGCGCACATAATTACTTCTCCTCTTCAAGGTGACGTTTTGCGACATTGATTAAATAAGAGATATGTTCATCATCAATTGAATAGAATACATTTTGAGCATCTTTTCTATATTTAACAATATGTGAATCTCTTAAGATTCTTAACTGATATGAGACAGCAGTCTGGCTCATATTTACTTCTTCTGCGAGTTCATTAACCGAGAACTCTTTGATTACTAATGCTTCTATTATCTTAAGTCTAGTTTCATCACTAAACATTTTAAAAAATAAAGCTAATTCTTCTGTGTTTACTTTCATACTTAACACCTTTTACCCTTTCTTATATGCGTAATTACACATATACACATATAATATATAGGATAAAGAGTAATAATGCAAGAAAAATAATAAAAAAGATGCACCAAATGATGCATCTTATTCTTTAATTCTTTTCTTCTTGGCTTCTCTTCTTCTTTTAAGAAGTAAATTCCAGAGTATTATAAGTATTTGAAGAACTCCTGGAATAATTAATATAAATAATAATTGTGGATCATCAAGTGATGGATAGAGGTTCACAATTATTGCGCCTGATAGAGTCCATGATAATAGTGATTCAATATATACAGTGTGTTTAGGATTACCCCAGATAAGATTAAATACTAACCACACTATAAATGATGTAGGTACTGCATAAACAAAGAATAAATAGAACATATCAGGGCTATTTCTAAATATCATCTTAAATATAAAGAATAATATTGCAGCAACAAGCCAAGTAAGTCCTACTGATAATGCAGTAATAATTTTATGTTTAGATTTAAGATATTTAGCTCTTTCATCATCAATAGATTCATCACTAATATTAGTTTCAATTTCATCACCGATTAAATCATTTAAACTAATATTAAATAATTCACTAATTCTAATTAATACAATTAGATCAGGAATAGCGACACCACGCTCCCATTTAGATACTGCTTTATCAGAGTATGACAAAGCATTAGCTAAATCTAGCTGTGTCATATTGTTTTTCTTTCTATAGAATATTATATTTTTCGCAATATTATTTTTAATCTTATTTTCTTCAATCATAGTTATATTATATCCTTAAATTGATTAATTAATTATATCATAATTATTAATTATAATCTAAGTAGAATGCTTGTCTACTTAGAGTAGAATCACATATTTACTAAGTATAGAATACTTATACTCATAGTTTAGATAATTATTTATTATTAATAATAGAATAATTTCAGACGGAGGTAAAGTATGAAAATATGTTATAGTGCGGAATCCGCAATTGATTTAGAATTAAATAATGAATTTGAT
Source organism: Gammaproteobacteria bacterium (assembly GCA_024691665.1). GTDB lineage: Bacteria > Bacillota_I > Bacilli_A > Izemoplasmatales > UBA1188 > UBA1188. The sequence goes on from JAILNJ010000009.1 coordinate 3,045, forward strand.
GTTAAAGTAGTACCATTCTCTTTTTCTATAGATAATAATTTATATAAGGATGGTGAAATTACAAATGGTGAAATATTCTCTCTTGCGAGAAAATATAAAACCATTCCCAAAACAAGCGCAGTTAATATTAACGAGTTTATTGATCACTTTAGAAAACTTAAGAAGGAAGGTTATGATACAATCGTTCACTTCTCAATGTCATCTAAACTATCTAGTGCTTATCAAAACGCAGTAATAGCTTCACGTAACTTTGAGAATGTATATGTAGTTGATTCTCTATCACTCTCAAGTGGTATACTACTTCTTCTACTTCAGTTTAAAAAACTAATAGATGAAGGAGTAGACTTAAGAATGGCTCTTGATATGATTGAGGGTATTAAGAAAGATGTTCAAGTATCACTAATCATTGAAAATCTAGAATATATCCATAAAGGTGGTAGATGTTCAATGATTCAAATGTTAGGCGCAAGTTTACTAAAGATTAGACCAATGCTAGTTCTACAAAATGGTAAACTTGAACCATCTAAGAAATTTATGGGTAATTATACTAGATGTATTAAAGAATACACTAAGACTATGTTAAATAAATATAGTAACCCAGATAAAGAACTATGTTTCATCAACTACACATCATATGATCCTGAAATGGTTGATGCAGTAAAGAATGAACTTAAAGACATTGGCTTTAAGAGAGTAATTGAGCTAATGACAGGCTCTACAATAGCATCTCACGCAGGAGAAAGCGCAATAGGATTAATATATCTTAACAAATAAAAAAGCTTTTAGACCGAAATCTAAAAGCTTTTTGTTTGGATTAATTACTTAGATAAATCACCAGCATAGTAGTATGTAATAATTGTACCTCTCATACCAGCACCAGCAAAGTCAATATCCATAGATACTTCCATATATCCATAACGGTCTTCTATATTACGTTGAGTTCCGTCGTGGTTAAGGATACCAAATTCATTTAAACCTAATGCGTATGCTGACCAAGTATCCCATGTATTATCGTTGCCAACAGTAGCAAACTTATCTGGATAAACCATCTTTAATGCTCCCATTACTTGAGCTCTGCTTGTTTCATCAAGGGCATCAAATCCTTGTCCAAATGCATTAGCACCAAATAATCCAGCCATATCGCCTTCACTTTGTCCAATTGCATCAATTGAAGTAAGACTATCAACGAAGCTTGAGAATGGTGAAACTGGATACATCATTAAACCGCTATTACCCATAGCAGCCGTTGGATTCATTAAACCAAATTCTAATGAAGTTTTAGCAAATGAATACCAAGTAGTTGCAGCGAGTTGTTTAGGTTGTCTATAAATTGATTGGCCACTGACATTCATATCAATTAAAGCATAGTTACCATTAGTAGTTGCATTTGCGAAATCACCTTCTCTCATCATTACTGCAAAGTTCCACATTTGTGATCCGCTTGAAGTATCTTGAGAATATGCAATATCACTCTTACTTAATTTGTTGTATGCTTTAACAACTGAATATGTTTTATCAGTTAAACCTTGAACAATACCATTCATACCACCTACAAGTGGTGTAGTAGCTTCTGCGATACCATTTAACTTGAACCAAATTTCAGCACCAGTTACCCAGTTAATGAGTTGACTCTTTCTATCTATTGTGAGTTGTGGATCGAAGTTGATTGTGAATGTTTTTGAATGATCAAAGCAATCATAAACTTCATAAGAACCTCTTTCTTCTCTATGTTCATCAATGTGTACACATGCACCACCAGAATATCTGAAGTCGCAGTTATCAAGTTTAATTGTACAAGATGACCATCCATAGAGTGAATTACCCCAAGAATAGAATACATATGTATCTTTTGCATCCATTACTGCCATATCACATGAAGCATTAAGACCGATATTTGTATAGTCAACTACTACATTATTAGTTTTAGCTGTACATCCTCTAACCATAATACCGTTGAAACCTCCAGAGTTGTATGCTGCAAGTTCTTCTTCTGTCTTGATATATTGTTCTTCTTGGCTGTAGTTAACTTGTGGAGTGATTGTATTACCAATAATGTATAGATTGTTATATGTTACAGAGTTACTATATTGTCTATACACTAAGCTATAAGCACCAACACCTCTACTATATACGCTGTCACTTGGATCACTAAGAGTAGTTAAGTCTGCGCCGCCATCAACTAATTCATAATTATATGAACCTGTTGTATCTGCATATGCTAATAAGTTAGCAAAGATAGATGTTTGTCCATTGTTGATATATAAATTCTTACCATCAACTAGTAATGGACTATTAAAGTTAACAGCTCTGTGTTCATCATCAAATACACTATAACCAGTATTAGGATTTACATTATCAATAATTGGTAAGTTACTACCATCTATTGTGAAGTAGTTACCATTAACAATTAATTCATTGCCAATTGTGTTAGCATCACTTACAGCTCTCACATAAACGTCACCTGTTTTTCTTCCACTTTGAGCTTCACTTAATTGTTTACCTGGTTCATAGTTGATTACATATTGTCTACCATTCTTTTCTCTGAATTGATCTGAAGTAAGTTCAGCGATGATTGTCTTATGAATATTAATTTCTGTAACACCTAAATCTGCATAATATAATCTGAGTTCAGCATTGTTTTCAACGTTAACACCTGCATTAACATTAAATTCAAGCGTTACTTTTTCATCAGTTGAGCCTGCTAATGAAATTTCAATTGTGAAATCTTGACCAACTGCTAGAGCAGTAAATTGAAGAGATAAATATGATTTATCTTCATCATTTAAGATGTAGAGGTATTCATCAGTACCATCAGCAAATACGATACCACTATAAGTTTTTGAACCAACAGTGATAGATGTGCTTGTAGATTTAGTTAAAGTAGTTGAACCTACTTTTACAACATATTCAAATGGAGCATTACTTAAATCTTCTAAGAAATCACCATCTGAATCCTTAACGTTAAGTCTTAACTTGAAGATATTTCCGCTACCTACATGATAACCTTCACGTTCAGTATTAAGCCATCTAGAACCATTA
>JAILNJ010000034.1 GCA_024691665.1 Gammaproteobacteria bacterium
GGAATAGCTTTAGCTAAAGCATCTTCACCAATAGCTTTAAATGTATCAAATAATTCTACTGCCTTAAGTGCAGTGATATTTGGTTCTTGATTAGTTATTTCTACTGATTCAATTAATGATAATACTACACTTTTAATGAGCCTATCATTCTTTTTAGATTTAAGTACAAAGATACCAGCTTGAGGATAAGACTTAGTACCACTAATCTTACTATATTCATCTTGAAGATCTAAAGTATTAAGTCCCTTAGCATCTTTAATCTTTGAAATACTTGGTTCAGCAGTAACAATATATTCAGCTCTGCCAGATACTAAAAGCGCATTAGCTTCACTAACATCTGAAACATATTCAATTTCTACATTAACATTTGTTTTAGATGCAAGAATCGCTTTAACGATAATATCAGGTGTAGAATTCTTTCCAAATACTACTAACTTCTTACCATTTAAATCATCAAAACTACTAATATCGTTTTTAGATGCGATAAAAAGGTTTCCCCAAACAATTGTCTTAGCTAAAACATAATTACCATTTGTATTATAGAATTTAGCACCTAGATTAACTGGGGCAATTATAACATCGTAATATTCTTTAGCGAATGCAGCCACTAGTGGATCACTTCCTTGAGCCACTTCTACTTTAGCTTCTTTATGGATATCGATATAATCAACAATACTCAAAAGTGGTGTACCACTTGGACAGATTATATTAACTTCTTGATTCTTAACTTTACAAGAAGCAAGAGTAAATATTGAGATTAAAGATAAAATAAATAACGTAAACTTCTTCATATTTATACCTCTATAAGGATTAATAAAATATTAATCATTATCAATTCGTCTTAATAACTTTGCGGGATTACCTGCGTATACTGAATTAGCTTCTGTGTCTTTAGTAACTACTGAACCAGCACCTATAACGCAGCCATCAGCGATATGAACGCCAGGAAGAATAGTTACACTTCCTCCAATCCAGACATTATTTCCAATAACTATTTCTTTAGCATATTCATCATCTGTGATTATGCCATTTTTCATATAGCCATTTCTTTCTTTATATTTTAGTGGATGATAGGCAGTATATATCGATACATTAGGTGCGATAAAGACATCATCTCCAATGATGACTTTTGCGCAATCTAAAACTGTGAAGTTAAAGTTCGCAAAGAATCTCTTACCAATATAAGTATTTACTCCATAATCAAAATAGATTGGGCCTTCAATATTAGTATCATCTTGAGCATGTGGAAGTAACTTTTTAAGGATTTCTCTTCTCTTATCAAATTCATCATCAAATGTATCACTATATTCTTTAGATAATCTGTGAGCTTTAGTTCTAAGTTCTACTAATTCACTATCCATTGGATCATAAAGAATATTATTAATCATCTTCTCAAATTCAGTCATAATTTGCCTCACAAATTTATTGTATCACATTGTGATATAATAAAAATATGAGTAAACGAAAGAAAAATAAAAAAGGAATAATAATTTTAGTATCAATTATTGGAGGACTCGCTTTATTTTTCTTTTTAATGAATATTATTCCACCTAAAAAGGTGCTTAAAAATAATTTATTTATTAAAGAGGAAAGTGGTATACCAATGCTGGCGGCTCACAGAGGAGGCTCACTAAATAATCCTGAGAATACGCTAAAAGCGTATAAGGCCGCAGTAAATGAATATCATATTGATATTATTGAATCTGATTTATGGATGACTAAGGATGGACATTTAGTATATTCACATGATGGATATATCGATAGAATGAGTGATGTTCAACTATTTGATGACACTACAAACGAACACTATATCGCTGATTATACTTTAGAAGAACTTAAGAACTTTAACTTCGGATATGGTTTTCTTGATAAAGATGGTGGTTATCCTTATCAAGACTTAGTAACCCTTGATCAAGATGATAGACAAGAAGTTCTAAAAGCTAATGACCTTCAAATCCTTGAAGTTGAAGAGTTATTTAATGAATTCTATGAAACTAACCCAGAACTTATGTTTATAGTTGAGATTAAGAATGGTGGCGAAGAAGGAATGAAAGCCGCAACCATTCTAGACAATCTTTTAACTGCTGTATTCCCTATATATAAGAATAGAGTAGTCATTGGAACATTCCACGATGAAATATCTAAAGACTTAAGAGAAAATCATTCAGATCTTCTTCGCGGCGCAGCCATTAAAGATGCAGCTGGATTTATCTTAACTCAATTATTTGGAGTTAACTTATTAAATAGAGCTGACTTCGCATGTCTTCAAATCCCTACTTCTTTTAGCGCCAAGGGATTTAAGTTGAGCTTAGATAGAAAAACAATAATTAAAAGAGCACATAGACGTAATATAGCTGTGCAATTCTGGACTATTAATGATGCGGATGAAATGAAACATCTAGCAAACCTAGGTGCTGACTGTATCATGACTGATGACCCAGAATTATTCAATTTAGTATTTGGAAGATAAATAATTTGTTATAATCAAAGTGGTGGTAATTATGAAAAAGAAAAAGATTAAATTACTACAACTAAATCTAATTAACTCAAGCCCTATTGAGAAATACTCGATAGGGCTTTTATTTTGCTAAAAAGGAGGAAATAAACATGCAAAAAGAGGAAACAAAAGATGATTTAATCAAATTTGAAGATGGAGAATTAAGCTTAGATGTAAGGGTTGAACCAAATCAAGATACTGTTTGGTTAACACAAGATGAAATTGCACAATTGTTTGGTGTTAATGTGCCTGCTATTAGTAAGCATATTTCAAATATACTTAATGATGGTGAACTAAACACTTCAACCATTTCCGTTTTGGAAAAAGTTCAAGTTGAAGACTTTAGTAAAGAAAAATACTTAAAAATATAAAATAAGTGGGGCAAATGCTCCACTTATTCTTTTACTTCTATTGATGCTGGATCAACGTGTATCATACAATGTTTTATCTCTTCATATTTTTCTTCTAGTGAATCATGAATAGATAAAGCGATATCATGTCCTTCTTTTACAGTTAAGTTATCGTCTACTGCGATTTCAACTTCTACATATATTTTATTTGCGAATAATCTTGTCTTTAATGAATTAATCTTTTTAACTTGAGGATTAGATTCTATTTCTTTTCTAATATTATTATTAAATTCATCACTCGCAGATGTATCAAGCACTTCAGAGATTGCTTTACGTCCGATATCTATCGCAACCTTTAAAATAAAGAATGCAATGATAAATGATGCGATAGGGTCAGCAATTGCAAATCCTTTTCCAATAATTAAACCTATTACACCAAGAAGTGATGCGACTGATGAGATAGAATCTGTGAGGTGATGAACCGCATCTGCGGCTAAAGCTTCTGACTTAATCTTTTTAGCTTCTTTTTTAGTATAAAAATACATCCATCCTTTGGTGACTATAGATACTACTGCGAATACTAATGCAATATATAACATCAATCCTT
>JAILNJ010000141.1 GCA_024691665.1 Gammaproteobacteria bacterium
TATAGCGATGAAGAATATAATGCTTTGTTCTCAGAATTATCAGATATCATCAGTGACTTAAGGAGTACAAAATGAAATTCTTTAAATCATTAATTGAAGAAAAAAAGAAGTTTAAAGATTTCTATGACGATAGAGAAAGAGATAATGTGAGTATGGCAAGCTTAATCTTTACACTCATCATAGGTGTTCTTGCCTCACTCATCTCAGTACAAGTATTCTTAGTACTAGTACACAGACCATATCTAGCTTACACATTATGTGGTATTGCATTATTGTGGCTTATCACTCTATTCTTCATATTCCAAATAAGCAATTTTAAAAAGCTAAGACAACCTGAAGATTTTAGTTTATTAAAAGCTTTTCTATTAGATTATTTAATTACAGTAATAGTAGTTATAGTTATCGTAGTACTTCTTGAAGTGATAACTGTACCACTATTCTTCTTATAGGTGTATTATGATTGTTACATTATTAATCGCGCTTGGCTTATTAATACTTGATCAAGCAGCTAAACTAACTATAATGGCTACAATGACTGAAGGTCAATCTATCACAGTTATTAAAGATTTCTTCTATATTAACTATGTGAAGAATGACGGTGTAGCTTTTGGATTTGAATTCACAAGTAATCCTACCGCAAACTTAATTATTCAATTATCTATTGCGACAGTAGTACTTGTTGCGCTTATCATTATCATTTATAAGGTTAAATCCTTCAAAAACAATAAATGGTTAATGATTGCGCTAGCTTTACTTATTGGTGGACTTTTAGGTAACGTAATTGATAGAATATTCTATTCAACTCACTCGGTTACTGACTTTCTATCATTTATTATTTATTATCCTTGGTTTGTTGGTGGTAAACTCACTATGTGTAGTGTCCCATTCGCAATATTTAATCTCGCTGATACTTGGTTAACTGTAGGTGTCATTATGATGATTATCTATTTAATATTTATTGAACCAAAGAAAGAAAAAGAAAGAATTAAAAACGAATCATCTGAAGATAAGACAGATGAAGTTATAGAAATTAAGTAATATGGAATTAAGATTTGAACAAGAAGTATCAGATAGACTAGATTCATATCTCTCTAAAGCTCTAGAAATCTCTAGAACTAAAGCAGAGAAGATGATTGAAGAAAATCTAGTCACTGTGAACAAAAAGACTGTGAAAAGAAATTATAAGCTAAAAAATGGTGATTTAATTGATTATGAATTACCAGTTTTAAAAGAGTCTAAAGTTGAAAGTCAAAATCTTAATATTGAAATAGTATACGAAGATAAGAATGTCGCAGTAATTTATAAACCTAAAGGAATGGTAGTACACCCTGCGCATGGTAATATCGATAATACCTTAGTAAATGGACTTTTATATCAAATAAAAGATCTATCAGGAATTAATGGAGAATTAAGACCTGGAATAGTACATAGAATTGATAAAGATACTACTGGTTTACTCTTAATAGCTAAGAACGATAAAGCTCATCAATCACTTGCTGAACAACTTAAGAATAAAACAGTTAAAAGAGTATATTACGCCTTAGTTGATGGCGTTATTAATGAAAATGATGGAATTATTAATGCCCCAATCGGACGTGATCCTAGAAATAGAAAAAAGATGGCTGTAGTTGAAGGCGGTAAAGAAGCCATTACTACATTCCATGTAATCGAAAGATTTAAGAATAGAACTTATATTGAATGTGTCTTAAAAACTGGCAGAACTCATCAAATTAGAGTTCATATGGCTTATATTTCACATCCAGTATATGGAGATAAGCTATATTCAAGAAAAGGTAATGAATATGGTCAATATTTACACGCAGGTATAATCGGATACAATGATCCTATAACTAATGAATTTAAGGAATTCAGCTATCCACTACCTGAATATTTTAAAGAAGAACTTGAAAGATTAAGAGGTGAAAAGAATGCCTTATGATTTAGCAATAGTAGGTCTTGGCCCATCTAGTGCGGCCATGGCTATCACTTATAAGAGACTAAATCCCAATAAGAAAGTGTGCATCTTTGAAAAGTATCCTGTCGCACTTAGAAAGTTGTCCTCTACCGGAAATGGTAAAGGAAACTTTACTAACGACAATTTATCACCACTTATCTATGATAATAGTGAATTTGTAAGTCAAGTATTTGGAGAGAATCCCAAAGAGAAACTCTTACTTTTTATTGATTCTTTAGGATTAAAGTATTTTAAAGATGAAGAAGGTAGATTTTATCCGTTAAGTTTATCTGCAAAGACAATAACTCACGCATTACTTAGAGAACTCTCAAGTTTATATGTAGATATTGAATATGAAGCATTCGTTGAAAAAGTATATAAAAATGAAGATGGATTATTCGTACTAAACACAGTTAATGGCAGTTATACAGCTAAGAGTGTAGCTTTAGCTACAGGATCTATTAACTATCAGTCTTTAGGTGGCGATGGCAATATGTTTGTATCACTCAAAGATTTTGGCCATACAGTCACTAAATTAGTACAATCTAATATTTATATTAAAGTTAATGAAAAAGCTATTACAAAGCGTTTATCGGGCTTAAGATTTAACGCTAGAGTATATCTAATTAATGATGGTGAAGAATATTACCATGAAGATGGTGAATTACTCTTTAAAGATAATGCTTTAAGTGGAATAGTTACATTTAATGTATCTAATAGACTCGCAAGACTCTATAAGAAAGGTTTAGACTGTAACCCTGAGATTGTTATAGACTTCTTAAAAGATCAAGATACAGAAGAAATTGTGAACTATATCTTTAATTCTAAGAATGTTTATGAAAGCTTATACAATATAGTTCATCCAGAACTAGCTAAAGTTATCTGTGATAACTATGGACATAGTAATAAAGAAATCGTTCAAAATCTATTTAGTATGAGATTTACTGTAGCTGGTTTAGGTGATATTGAAAATGCTCAAGCTACTTCAGGTGGAATCCCTACAACTGAACTTAAAGATACTATGGAATCTAAAATAGTAGATAATCTATATGTTTTAGGTGATCTTGTTGATACAGATGCTCCATCTGGAGGATTTAACCTATCATTCGCATTCCTATCAGGAATAAAGGCAGGTGAATCTCTTGAATAAGGAAGATACATTACTATATTTAAATAATATAGATAAAGAAAATAAACCTAAACTCTTGCTTCATGCATGTTGTGGACCTTGTACATGTGGTGTATACCCTCAAGTATCACCATACTTTGATGTGACAATTCTTTACTATAATCCAAATATTTATCCTGAAGAAGAGTATCAAAAAAGACTTGAGAATCTAAAGATTCTAAATAAACATTGGCCATTCAAATTAGTTGAATGCGAATATGATGAATCAGTATACCTATGCCAAGTTAAAGGTTTAGAACATTTAGGTGAGTTCTCAAAGAGATGCGAAATGTGTTTTAGAAATAGAATGGAGAAAGCCGCAAAATATGCGAAAGAGAATGGATTTGATATCTTTACTACTACATTATCTGTTTCTCCATATAAAAATGCACAGTTATTAAATGAAATTGGAAATGAACTTGAAGCTAAATATGGCGTTAAATATTTATACTCAGATTTTAAGAAACATGAGGGCTATAAAGAGTCAATTAGAATTTCAAAAGAGTTCGGTCTTTATAGACAAGAATATTGCGGATGCAGATTTAGTTTAAAAGAAAAAGATAATAAATAGATGTTATAATATAGTGTTGAGGTATAATTATGGCAAAATTTGATGAAAGAAAAATAAGAGAAAAAGTTAACTATATAGTAGTTAAAGATCCAAAAGATACTACAAAAATTGCTGATAAGTTAATGGAAGGACAACCTATTATTCTTAATTTAAAGGACTGTCCTAAAGAGGAAGCTAATCAAATGTTATTCTTCCTTGAAGGCGTAAATTACGCTACAGATGGATATCCAGTAGTATTAGGTGATAGTTTATTCTTACTAGCTACAAAAAAAGATTTAAAAACTCCAAGTTTAGTCCTCTGTATAATACTTAACAAAAGCCTTGATATCTGGATCTTTTAAATCTTTTTTTGTAGCTAGTAAGAATAAACTATCGCCTAATACTACTGGATATCCATCTGTAGCGTAATTTACGCCTTCAAGGAAGAATAGCATTTGATTAGCTTCTTCTTTAGGACAGTCTTTTAAATTAAGAATAATAGGTTGTCCTTCCATTAACTTATCAGCAATTTTTGTAG
>JAILNJ010000021.1 GCA_024691665.1 Gammaproteobacteria bacterium
GATATCTTCATCACTAAAATTATAATATCTCTTAATTTCTTCTCTTACTCTTTCACCTATTTCGTTCTTTTTCTTATTATAAGTCTCTCTATCAAGTGACTGATAAGGCATATGATTATTTTAAGTCACTTGATAAAGAGACTTATAATAAGAAAAAGAACGAAATAGGTGAAAGAGTAAGAGAAGAAATTAAGAGATATTATAATTTTAGTGATGAAGATATCGAATTAATTGATGTGGCAACCCCACTCACTTATGAAAGATATTGTCATGCGTATAAGGGTTCATATATGTCATTCATTGCGACTAAGCAATCAAAATGGTTAATGCATAAATCAACTCTTAAGGGAATTAATAATTTATACCTTGCAGGACAATGGCTCATGCCTCCAGGAGGACTACCAATTGCGCTATTTACTGGAAAATACGCAATATGTAGAATAATCAGAAAAGAGCACGGTTATATAGGATTTAGAAAAAGAATTAGAAACTCATAAATACTGGCATCGGAAGTGCCAGTATTTTTATTTGATATTTATATCAGTTGGTGGTAGAATTATGTCCGCAGGCCATATATATTCTGCATAGGGGCTTAATTATGGGAAGTATGAATTTTATTCTTTATTTAGGAGTACTCTTACTACTTGGACTCGCATCAACTAGAGTAGTTAAATTGCTTAAACTTCCAAATGTTACTGGATATTTGGTAGTTGGACTCTTATCTGCAATTATTTGTATTGTATTTGATAAGTTTATTTTCAAAGACACATCTTTAGCAGAAGGATTAACTAAATTAAATAATATTGTATCTAATGTAGCTCTTGGATTTATCGCTTTATCAATTGGTGAAGAATTTAAACTTTCAAAGATTAAAGCTAATGGTTCTAGAATGGCAGTAATAACTATTCTTCAAGCATTGTTTGCTTGTATCTTAGTTGATATTGGATTAATCCTTGCATGTAAGTTCTTAGGACTTAATATTGGTATTGCTATTTGCTTAGGTGCTATTGCAACAGCAACAGCTCCAGCTGCAACTTTAATGGTAATCCACCAATATAAGGCAGAAGGACCACTTGTTGATACACTTTTACCTGTAGTCGCAGGTGATGATGCTGTGGGTCTAGTTGTATTCTCTATTTCAGTATCAATCGCAAAGATATTTGTAAGTGGAGCTAAAGTAAGTGTATTATCGCTCCTTGTAATACCACTAATTGAAATCATTGGATCTTTAATTGTTGGATTTGTTTATGGATTCTTAATGCATTTCTTAATTAAGTTCTTTAAATCAAGAAATAACCACGCAATAGTAATTATCGCATTCACATTACTTGGTGCAGGTACTTGTATTGCTCTAAATAGAATCACTATCGCTGGTGAATCTATGGAATTCAGTAATCTACTCTGTTGTATGATGATTGGTGCTGTATATGTTAACTTAGCTAACAGTGCAGAACGTCCTATTATTGATAGAGATGTTGAACTCATTGATAGATGGACACCATTCCTATTCATGTTGTTCTTCGTATTAAGTGGAACACACTTAGCTACAAGTGCTTATGAAATCATCTCAACTAATAGTGTTAAATTCTTAATTCCAGTACTAATTGTATTTGTAACATACACTATTCTAAGATCGCTTGGTAAATACTTTGGTGCATTCTTTGGATGTAAGATTGTTAAAGAATCGCCAACTGTCACAAAGTATTTAGGTATTACACTATTGCCACAAGCCGGTGTAGCTATTGGTATGGCAAATCAAATTAGTGCAATGGCTGATTTCCAAAAAGATAACACAGGAAATATTATTGTAACTGTTGTGCTCTGTGCAACACTAGTATACGAACTTGTTGGTCCGCTTCTAACAAAGAAAGCTTTAGAGAAAGCAGGAGAAATTCCAGAGATAGAAGCAGTACCAGTAGCTTAAAAGAGAGAGGTTTAACCTCTCTTTTTTATATGTTTTTCATAATTTATAACTATTATTTTGTTAATTATTCAATATAAATGAAAATCAATATTATATATTGTATAATATTTTATAAGGTGGACATTATGAAGAAGAAGCTCTTTTCAGTTTTATTAATGTTGTTATGTATATTAACTTTATGCTCATGTGAGCTTACTTTTAACAAGAGAACAACTACTAAAACCGCAGTTAAAAGTAGTAGCGAAACAAAGACTACTATCACAACTAAATCAACCACAAAGAGTAGTGAAACTGTGACTACTACAACTATCACAGTAACTCCAACTTCTAAGATTACTGAAACATCTACTACAACTACAAAAATTTCTACTACAACTACAAAAATTTCTAGTACTACTAAGTCTTCTAGTTCAAGTTCATCTTCTAAATCAACTACTAATAAACCTATTGTCCCGGTTGAAAATAGTGAAGACATTAAATCATATCTCTTATATGATGGTAATTACTATGATTCAGTAACTAGTGAAATGCTTAATGATAGCGCAGTACTTAAAGCTGAACTAAATAGAATAGTAAATACTAATTATACTAGAGTATCTTATAATACTGCTTACGATAAACTTGAGACAGTAGATATGTATGATACTGAAATGATTGAATGTATTTATACAGGATTAAGAATGGTCGCAGATAGAACTACTGCTGTATGGGATAGAGAACACATTTGGGCTAAATCCTATGGATTTAAAGATGAATCATACGATGCATATTCTGACCTTCACCATTTAAGAGTATCAGAACATATGATTAACGTTAATAGATCAAGTTCATATTTTACTACAGTATCTAATCCAGATTATACTGATGAATATGGTAATAGATGGACTACACTATCATTTGAACCAAGAGATGAAGTTAAAGGCGATATAGCTAGAATGCTTATCTATATGACAGTTAAATATGATAATGGTGATGTGCTAGATCTTGAACTTACAGATGATGTTGCATTAATTAACACATCAGCTAGTGTATTTGGTGGACTTAAACCTGATACAACTGGAATGAGTGAATCAAATAAAGCAGAAATAGATAAGAGAACTTATACTCAAGGTCCTGTATACTTAGGATTATTATCTGAATTATTAAGATGGTCTATTGAAGACCCTGTAGATGAAAGAGAAATAACTAGAAATAATAATATCTACGCAATTCAAAACAATAGAAATCCATTTATTGATCATCCTGAATATGTTTACTATATCTATAAAACAGAATATGAATCAATGAACATTGAATATAACGCAAATAACTATAATTATTATATGCTTGCGGATAAAGATGCTATCGCAACTATTGATTCACATATCACAGCACTTCCTGAAGTAATAACACTTCAAGCTAAAGATCAATTAGAAGCTATAAGAACTGAATATAATGCATTAGGTCAAGTAACTAAATCTTTTGTAGATAAATATTCAGTATTTATGACAAAAGAAGCAGAATATAATAGATTAGTTGAAATTAATAACGTAGACAAAACTGTGTCTACATCATTTGATTTTACAAGTGCAACAGGCACTTCTGGATCATATCATAGTAATTCAATAGACTTATCATGGGCATCTGATACAACTGCATCAACTGGCCTTGGTGTTACTATTGATAAGAATGGTAATAAAAAGCCATGTACAATCACTTCAAGTAACTTATATGATACAATTGTCGGAATTAAGATTTCTTGGGGAGCAAATAATTGTGCGGGTAATGGTACTATAACAGTAACCGATAAGAATGGTACGAGTATATCTGCTACACTTAATTACCCAAAGAAAACAACAGCTAAACCATCTGCAGATGTTTATGTTAATATTAGTACTCTAGATTTTTCTGGACCATTAACTATAGTAATTAATAATAATACAAGACAAGAAACAACTAAAGATGGCACTACTACATATGGTGCAAATACAATAAGAATTAGAGCTATAGAATTCGTTCTATCTATTCCTAATTAAGAGGTAAATAATATGAATCCATACTTAATAATTACAATCATATTTGTAGCCTTATCATTTGCCTCAGCAATAGAATTATTTGTGTTTTTATTCAGGCACAATAACTCAAAATTAGCCGAAGTAAATAAGGTTTTAAACACTAGATTACTCATTCTAAGTGGTCTCATCTTACTCGCAGTGGTATTTTTACTGTTATATTTTCTGCTTTAATGATACACCTAGATATGTTGTTATGAAAACAAAGTAAAAAGGAAGCTTTTTGGGCTTCTTTTTTATTTTTAAAAAAATTTTCTTGACAATATAAAATCTATGATATAGAATAAATAGGCAAAAAAAATATGGGTGAAATTCCCAAATGAAAATATAGAGTATGCACTACCTGGTAGTGTGTACAATAAAAGAAGGAGAAAAATGCCTACAATTAATCAACTTGTAAGAAGCGGAAGACAAGACAAAGTTAAAAAGACTAAAGCACCGCACTTAAGCATTGGCTTCAATAGTTTAAAGAACAAGTACACAACTATTGAATCACCTCAAAAAAGAGGAGTATGTACCCGTGTTGCAACAATGACACCTAAGAAGCCTAACTCAGCATTAAGAAAGTATGCCAGAGTAAGACTTACTAGTGGTATTGAAGTTACAGCATACATTCCAGGCGTTGGCCACAAATTACAAGAACACAGCGTTGTTCTAATCCGTGGTGGAAGAGTTAAGGACCTCCCAGGTGTTAAATATCACATCATTAGAGGTACACTTGACGCAACAGGCGTAGATAATAGAAAGCAAGCACGCTCAAGATATGGTGTAAAGAAGAGCGGCGCAGCTGTTAGATAGGAGGTAACTAATCATGCCAAGAAAGGGTAATGTGCCAAAAAGAGACGTACTACCAGATCCAATTTATAATTCTAAGTTAGTTACTAGACTAATCAACGGAATGATGATCAAAGGTAAGAAAGGTACTGCACAAAAGATTTTATATAATGCATTCGATAGAATTCAAAAGGAAACAGGAAAGAATCCTAATGAAGTATTCGAACAAGCTATGAACAACATCATGCCAGTTCTCGAAGTTAAAGCTAAGAGAATTGGTGGACAAAACTATCAAGTTCCTATGGAAGTTAAACCAGAAAGAAGAACTGCTCTTGGTTTAAGATGGTTAGTTCAATACGCAAGACTCAGACATGAAAAGACTATGGATGAAAAACTTGCTAAGGAAATCATTGATGCTTCTAACAATTTAGGTGGAGCATGCAAGAAGAGAGATGACGTTCATAAGATGGCTGAAGCTAACAAGGCTTTTGCACACTATCGTGTTTAATTAAGAATAGGTTAAACATATGCGCGATTACAGTTTAGACAAAACCAGAAACTTTGGAATTATGGCTCACATAGACGCAGGTAAAACTACTGTGAGTGAAAGAATTCTATATCATACAGGAAAGATCCATAAGATTGGTGAAACTCATGAAGGTGCAGCAACTATGGACTGGATGGAAGAAGAACAAGAAAGAGGTATTACAATAACTGCAGCCGCAACTACTACATATTGGAAAGGTTACAGATATAATATCATCGATACCCCGGGACACGTTGACTTCACAGTTGAAGTACAAAGATCTTTAAGAGTACTTGATGGTGCTGTAACAGTTCTAGATTCACAAGCCGGCGTTGAACCTCAAACAGAAAATGTTTGGAGACAAGCAAATGAATATAAAGTTCCAAGAATTATTTTCTCTAACAAGATGGATAAGATTGGTGCTGACTTCGAGTTCTCTTGTAATTCAGTAAAAGAAAGACTTGGTGCACTCTCTGCAGCAATTGAACTTCCAATTGGTGCTGAAGACCAATTCAGAGGAATTATCGATATTATCACAAGAAAAGCTTATCTCTACGATGGCGAAAAAGAAGAAAACACAACTGAGATTGATATCCCAGCTGATATGGTTGACTTAGTTGAAACTAAGAGAGTTGAACTTATTGAAGCTGTAGCTGATTTCAGCGAAGAATTAATGGATGAATATCTATCAACTGGTGATGCATCAGTTGAAAACATCAAAGCTGCTATCAGAAAAGGTGTTATCGAAGCTAAGTTCTTCCCAATCATGTGTGGTAGTGCATTCAAGAATAAGGGCGTTAAGTTACTTCTTGATGCAGTTATCGATTATCTTCCAGCTCCAACTGAAGTTGAAATGATTCATGCAACTGATCTTAATGGTAACGAAAAGGTACTTGGTTATTCAGATGATGAACCATTCGCAGCTCTTGCTTTCAAAGTAATGACTGACCCATTCGTTGGAAAACTCGTATATTTCAGAGTTTATTCTGGACACTTAGATAAAGGATCATATGTAGTTAATACTGTTACAGGTCAAAAAGAAAGAATCGGTAGACTTCTTCAAATGAACGCTAACACAAGAACAGAAATCGACACTGCATATTGTGGTGATATCGCTGCAGTTGTAGGTTTAAAATCTACATCTACAGGTCATACACTCTGTAGTGAAAAGAGAGAAGTTCTTCTTGAAAGCATGGTATTCCCTGAACCAGTTGTTATGGTGGCTATTGAACCAAAATCAAAAGCTGACCAAGAAAAGATGGGAATCGCTTTACAAAAGCTTGCAGAAGAAGATCCAACATTCAAGACTTATACCGATAAAGAAACTGGACAAACAATCATCGCTGGTATGGGTGAATTACACTTAGATATCATCGTTGAAAGAATGAAGAGAGAATTTAAAGTACAAGCAAATGTTGGTAGCCCACAAGTTTCTTACAGAGAAACTATCTCTAAGGCTTGTACAGTTGAAGGTAAATTCGTTCGTCAATCAGGTGGTCATGGTCAATATGGTCACTGCGTAATTACATTCGAACCAAACCCTGAAAAGGGATATGAATTCCATGATGCAACTACTGGTGGTGTTATTCCTAAAGAATATATGTCATCAATTGACAAAGGTTTGCAAGAAACAATGGAATCAGGTATCCTTTGTGGATATCCTATGGTAGATATTAAATGTACTGTTGTAGATGGTTCATACCATGATGTAGACTCATCAGATATGGCTTATAAGATTGCTGCATCTTTAGCATTAAAGAATGCTAAGAGCCAAGCTAACCCACAACTTCTAGAACCTATTATGGCAGTTGACGTAGTAGTTCCTGAAAGTTATCTTGGTAACGTTATTGGTGACTTAACTTCAAGAAGAGGTAGAATCCAAGGCCAAGACATCCACGACAATGCAGTTAAAATTTCTGCACTTGTTCCACTAGCAAATATGTTCGGTTACACTACTGCATTAAGAAGCGTAACACAAGGTAGAGGTACTTCAACAATGAGATTCTCTCATTATGAACCAGCCCCTAAGACTATCCAAGAAGAAATCGTAAAGAAAAGAAACGGATAGAATATATTGATATTTTTAAGTATCAATGATAAAATAATTAAAGAATAAAAAATAAAATAAATTTTTTAAGGAGAAAAATTTTAAGTTTATGGCAAAAGAGAAATTTAACCGTAGTAAACCACATCTTAACATTGGTACAATCGGCCACGTTGACCATGGTAAAACTACATTAACAGCAGCTATTACTATGTACCTCGCTTCTAAGGGTCTTGCTAAAGTAGCTAGATACGATGAAATCGATAAGGCTCCAGAAGAAAAAGCTAGAGGTATCACTATCAATACTGCTCACATCGAGTACGAAACAGACAAGAGACACTACGCTCACGTAGACTGCCCGGGACATGCTGACTATGTTAAAAACATGATCACTGGTGCTGCACAAATGGATGGTGCTATCCTCGTTATCGCAGCTACAGATGGACCTATGGCTCAAACTCGTGAACACATCTTACTTGCTAGACAAGTTGGTGTTCC
>JAILNJ010000167.1 GCA_024691665.1 Gammaproteobacteria bacterium
TAGAAGAATTCATGCCTAACCACGTTAAGAAGATTTTAGCTGAAAGAAATGTTAAGTTCTATGCTATTGATGCATCTAAGCTTGCTAAATCAGTAGGTCTTGGTGGAAAGATCAATACAGTTATGGAATCTGCATTCTTCAAACTTAATCCACAAATCATCCCTTATGCTAAAGCTGTTGAACTTATGAAGTACTATGTTCATAAGACATTCGCAAGAAAGGGTGAAGCTATTGTAGAAATGAACTACAAAGCAGTAGAAATTGGTGGAACTGGTTTAAGACAAGTTCCAGTTAAGGCTGAATGGAAGAACTTAGGTCCAGATCCAGTTAAGAAATCTGAAGGTGTAAGACCTGAATTCGTTACTAGACTTGCTGATCCAGTAAACGCTATTAAGGGTTATGACTTAAAGGTTTCTGACTTCAAGGGATATGAAGATGGTTTAATGCCAGTTGGTTCTACTCAATATGAAAAGAGATCAATTGCTCCATCTATTCCAGTATGGGATCCTACTAAGTGTATCCAATGTAACCAATGTGCATTCGTTTGTCCTCATGCAGCTATTCGTCCATTCCTCGTTGATGAAGCTGAAGAAAAAGCTGCTCCAGCTGGCGCTAAGTACTTAAAAGCTATGGGTAAAGGACTTGAAAACTACAAGTTCAGAATCCAAACTTCAGTTGAAGATTGTACAGGTTGTGGAGTATGTATTAACCAATGTCCAGGTATGAAGGGTGAAAAAGCATTATCATTCGTACCAATCCACGTTGCTCTTGAATCAGAAGAAGTTGCACTCGGTCATTACTTCTTCAACCATGTTTCTGATAAACATGTAGAAAGAAATAATCCAAAGAACCTCCAATTCACTAAACCTCTCTTTGAATTTAGTGGTGCTTGTGCTGGTTGTGGTGAAACTCCATACGTTAAGAACGTTACACAATTATTCGGAGAAAGAATGGTAGTAGCTAACGCTACAGGATGTTCATCTATTTATGGTGCATCATTCCCTGCATCTCCATATACAGTAAATGCTGAAGGTAGAGGACCAGCTTGGGCTAACTCTCTATTTGAAGATAACGCTGAATTCGGTTTCGGTTTAACTCTTGGTATTAAAGCTATGAGAGAAAAACTTGAAATGTTAATGGATAAAGCTGCTCCAACAGTAAGTGACGCTACAAAGGCTTTATTCGATGAATGGAAAGCTCATAAGAATGAAGGTGATTATACTCTTGAACTCTCTAAGAGAATTATCGCTGCTCTTGAAAAAGAAACTTCAGCTGAAGCTAAAGAAGTTCTTGAAAACAAGGCTTACCTTGTTAAACAATCTAACTGGATCTTCGGTGGTGACGGTTGGGCATACGATATCGGTTATGGAGGTCTTGACCACGTAATCGCTAACCAAGAAGACGTTAACTTCCTCGTAGTAGATACAGAAGTATATTCAAATACTGGAGGTCAATCTTCTAAATCATCTAGAACTGGTTCAATCGCTAAGTTCACAGCTGGCGGTAAGACTGGTAAGAAGAAAGACTTAGCTATGATCGCTATTAGCTATGGACACGTTTATGTAGCTACAATCTGCCACGGTGCAAATGAAGCTCAAATGGTTAAAGCATTAAAAGAAGCTGAAAGTTATCCAGGACCATCTCTAATTATCGCTTATGCACCATGTATTGCTCATGGTATTAATAAGGGTATGGGTGTATCACAACAAGAAGCTAAACTCGCTACTGAATGCGGATACTTCCCACTCTTCAGATATGATCCAAGACTCAAAGCTGAAGGTAAGAATCCATTCCAACTCGATTCTAAGAACCCTGATTGGTCTAAATATAACGACTTCTTAATGAATGAAAGAAGATACTCTACACTTTCATCTATTAACCCTCAAGCTGCTCAAGAATTACTTGAAGAAAATATTGAACACGCTAAGGCTAGATTCCAAACATATTTAGACGCAGCTAATAAAGTTGTTGAATAATTATGGAATTCAAAGACATGATAAATGCCTACTCAGGCATTAAAGAATTAAGCGAATTTAAAAATCCATTATTTATAGGTCCACACCCAGATGATATAGAATTTGGGTGTGGGGGCCTTATCTCAAAATTAAAAGATAAAGGTGCGCATATTAGTTTCTTAATTGTAACTGATGGCGCAGCTGGCACAAAAGACCCTAACGCTGACCCAAAAATAATGATGGAAATAAGAGAAAAAGAAGCGATCCTTTCCGCAAAGTTTTTGGGTGTGTCTCAAATTGATTTTTTAAGATATGAAGATGGTGGTGAATACACTGTCCAAGCTCTTACAAATGATATCGCAAGACATATTCTAAAAGTTAATCCTGATATTGTATTTACAGTTGATCCTAAACTTGAAAGTGAGACTCATAGTGATCACTTAAAAGTAGGAGAAGCATCTCGTGAAGCACTCCAAGTTGTTCCATATCCTGTTACTTGTAAAAGGCACGGAATAGATATTAGTAATGTAAAAACATTCCCAAACAATATCATGCTTGCGTATTACTTCACAGATAAACCTAATATGTATACAGAAATCAGTGAAGAAAACTTTAATGATAAGGTAAAATCACTTCTCTTACATCAAAGTCAAATGTCTGACCCACAGTCAGGTTTACTTCTTGAATACTTTAAATTTAAAGCTGAACTTGATGGTAAAGATATAGGAAAACCATTAGCCGAATCTTATCAAATAGTTCCTTCAATCATGTCTCACGTATATTCTTTAGGACTTAAGTTTTAATAATAAGCGCTACTTGTTGAAAAGTAGCGCTTTTTCTTTGTTTAAAAATAATAAATATATTTATTTACATTTTTTTCATTTAAGAATATAATTTTATCATAAAGAATATACATGAGACATGATTGAAGGAACTATTTGATAAGATTCGGCTAATGGTTTTCCTATA
>JAILNJ010000169.1 GCA_024691665.1 Gammaproteobacteria bacterium
GATATTCTAAATATATTAGATGAATGGAAAGCATCGCAGTTAGAACAACACCATATCGCAACTATTCCAGTATTTCTAAAGATAACAATATCTTGGTCAAACATACCGTTGTAGCAGCAGATATTATGTTTATCATTTGCCCACATTTGATACCCATAATCATAACCATAATTATGTTTAGCTTTAATTTGAGTGTGGCTCATCTCATTTATCCATTCTTCGTTAATAATGCGCTTTCCATTATATACACCATTATTAACGAATAATATTCCAAGTTTACACATATCTTCAGGAGTAATATATAAACCCCATCCACCCTGTTCAATTCCTTCAGGTGATAAAGAATAGAAGAAGTCTTTAATACCTAGTGGATCAAATAGTCTTTCTTTTAAGAATTCACTAACTGACTTTCCACTAATCTTTTTAACTATCGCAGATAGAATATAAGTATTTAGTGAATTATATTCAAATTCTTTTCCAGGTTTAAATTTATTTGATGTATTAAAGAAATCATCAACCCACCTTTTAGATGCGGCTGTGTATGCTTCATTGAATCTACAACCTGTAGACATAGTAAGTAAGTTTCTTACTGTTATATTTTTATTAGCGGAAGAAGATGATTTTGGAAGAAGGATTTTATATGCATTATCATCTAGTGATAATAATCCATCTTCTATAAGCATTCCTATCGCAAGACCAATAGTAGTTTTAGTAAGTGAGAATGAGGCATTCCAAGTAGATAGGTCATATGGATGTTTCGCATATTCATATATAACTTTATTATCTTTCACAAGCATAAAACGGTTCATGAGAACTGAACTATCAGATTCTATTTCATGAACGAAACTATCAATATATTCTTTTTTAATTCCAACTTCTTCAGGATTACATCTTTCAAGTTTACTTGAAGGATTCTTAGTTAATACTTCAGGCTTTTGTGGTAATTCATTTAAGAAGGCTGGTTTAGTTGTTTCTTTTGTTTTAGTTAAACTTAAGAATAACTTAAGTAATGTGAAAGATACATTTATTGCCATATTATCACCTCAGTTTGATTTTAACACTTAATCAAACCAAGATTTAGTGATTTGAGCGATTATTAGTGAATTTTATAATAAAAAATATTATAATATTCACATAATATACACAAGAGGTAAATACATGAAAACAAGATGGTATAAGAACGCAGTTGTATACCAAATTTATCCTTTTAGTTTTATGGATTCTAATAAGGATGGTTTTGGTGATATTGAAGGTATTATCGAGAAGCTTGATTATTTAAAAGAACTAGGTGTAACGGCTATTTGGTTTAGCCCTTTATATGAGTCACCTAATTATGACTATGGGTATGATGTTAAAGACTACTATAAAGTATCACCTCTTTTTGGCACTAATGATGATTTAAAAAGACTCATTGATGAAATTCATAAAAGAGGTATGAAAATTATTATGGATATGGTAGTAAATCATACCTCAACAGAACATGAGTGGTTTAAAGAAGCTATTAAAGATAAATCTAATAAATATAGAAACTACTATATCATCAAAGAAGGTATAAAGAAGGGAAATAAATTACTTCCTCCTAATAACTGGAATTCTACATTCACAGGTCCAGGTTGGGAGAGAATTGAAGGCACTGATGATTTCTATCTTCACCTATTTGATCGCCATCAAGCTGACCTTAACTGGGAATGTGATGAGTTAAGAGACGAGATTGCTAAGATATTTGATTACTACTGCAAGATGGGAGTTGATGGTTTTAGACTAGATGTATTTAATATATTCTCTAAAAACCAAGATTTTCCAAATGATAAACATGACCTCTTAAGTAAAGGAAGAAGATATTATATAGATGGTCCTCGTATGCATGAATTTATGCATGAACTATATGAAAAAGTATTCTCTAAATATGATTTACTTGTAGTTGGTGAATCATTCCAACCAGATGAAGAAAACAAGAAATTATATGTAAGAGAAGATAGAGGTGAAATAGATATGATATTTGATTTCAAGTATACTGAATCAAATTCATCATTTGGCCTTGCCTTCTTAAGACATAAATTTAATTTTAAAGTATTTAAAGATGCGATCATTAATCAACAGAAACATAATCATGGTGCAGGTTGGAATACTTTAGTACTTAATAACCATGACCAACCTCGTTCAGTTGATAGATATGGATTCGACACTAAACATTATAGATATGAAGCTGCGAGTATGCTCGCATCTTCAGTATTTATGGGTATGGGTACTATATTTATTTATGAGGGTGAAGAAATTGGTATGATGAATACTAAATTTAAATCACTAGATGAATTTAGTGATCCAGTTACTGGATTTGTCTATAATCATTTCGTTCGTAAGTTCCCAATCTCTCATAAAGCTAAAATGAGAATCCTAAATAATGGCGCAAGAGATAACGCAAGATGTCCTATGCAATGGGACAATACAGTTAACTGTGGTTTCACTGAAGGTACTCCTTGGATGAGAATGAGTGATAACCCTGAAATCAACGTAGAAAACGATTTATCAAGCGATAAGAGTATTTATAGATTCTATCAAAGACTCTTTGAACTAAAGAAATCATTTGTATGCTTACAATTAGGTAATACTGTAGATCATTCAGTAGTATCTAAGAAGATCTTCGCATATACAAGAAACTACTATAAACAACACGCTCTTATTATTTCTAACTATTCTAATAAACCTAAGAAGTTTATTCTTCCAAAGAAATTAAGAGAATATGAAATGACTCTAATTCTAAATAA
>JAILNJ010000170.1 GCA_024691665.1 Gammaproteobacteria bacterium
GAAAAAGGCGCAGTTATTCCATCAACGTCATAATCACCATAGATTAAAATCTTATCGTTATTCTTAATTGAAGTCTTAATTTTTTTAACGACAATATCCATATTCTTAAATAGATATGGATCATAGAAGTCTTTAAATCCAAGATTAAAATAGGAAACATAGTCATCAATTCCCTTGATTTTATGAAGTATATCGATTATTTCGTAGTCGGAATAATTATTACTATATAATATGTTCCATTTGTTCTTGGATAAAATCATTTAATACCTCTACTTAAATTGTTTTAAGAAATCTACCCTCTCTTCATAAGAATTATCAAGTCTAACCCATTGTGAGCCTCTTCCCTTATTTAAAGGCATAATCTTGCCTTCTTTTTGGAGGGATGCGAGTACTCTATCAATAGTAGTCTTAGAGATATTAGGAAGTTTTTCCATAATATCCGCTTTAGAGAACGTATCTGGAAGACCATAAATCACAGCTTCCACTGTTGATGTCTTACTTAATTGGTTACCTACTCCCTTAAATCTTACTAAGTCTTCTAATTCCTTATATAAAGAAATATAGATATTAAGGAAGAATTTGATTAATTGAGTAAGGTTAATTAGTCCTTCATCATATAAATAATAAGATTTATTTAAGAGTTCATTAAACTCCTCTCTTTTAGATTCAACACTCTTAAAGAATGAACTATATACAACACACTGACAGTCTCCTCTTAAATTAAGAATATAGAAGACTAAAAGTCCGATTAATTCATTGTGATTATAGAATGGTGAAAGCTTAATGAAATCAATCATGAATGATGTGTTTAAATATAGTGTTTCTACATCACCACTCTTTTTGATTTCATTATACTTATTAATTAAAGCTTCAAGTTTAACTCTATATGGAGTTTCATTAGTTGAGGCTTTCTTGAATCCTGTAGGTTTATCTTTAATACCACGTTCAAGTAAGCCTTCTAAGTCTTTAATTTCATTAACTGATAAAGTGAAATCTAAGTCAGAATAAATCTTATTAAATATCTCAGTTAAATTAATTAAATACTTTTCATCATTGTTTTTAGCGACTGTGTCATTCCCTTTAATGATAGATTTAACACGTGCTTCAGTAATCTTATAACCCTTAAAGAACATTTCAAATAGATACTTAATATCGTCTTTAAAAGTTATATCGTGATAGATTGAATATTCTTTATTTAATGTCTCAATGTTTTTATGACCATTGCCTATCGATTTATAAAGATCAATATAACTTAAGACTAGTTCATTTGGATAATTAAAGTGAAGTGAACTTTCTAAAGCTTTCATTAGAATAAGTCTTCCTTAAGTTTTTCATCATCTACTTGATTTAGGTCGGTTTCACCTAAGATATCATAGATTGATGTTTGTTGCTCTACAATATCTCCAAGTTCATCGATTAGTGAATTTGGATGTTGAGCTTTCTTTTCTTCAAGAGACTTCGATAGGTCTTTAGATAATTCTGTAATAGACTTAGAATATTCTTTATCATCTAATACATTAGTGAAAATATCATAGATAGTTTCTGATTGATCAAACATTTGAATACCATTTTCAAATGTATCTTTAGGGAATTCATCACCATTAATCTTAAGTAATTTTGTGCTTGTGAGAATATTTACTTCTACTAAGTTCTTAAGCTTACTTAAGTTAGTTTCAATACCCTTAACGAAGTAATATGGGTTACTCTTAACGTTCTTTAGGAATGGAGTACCACGATTACCTCTCTTGCCTCTTACTATATTCTTTAAAGGAATTCTCTTAACGAGACCTCTATTAATGAGTAAGATTAATTCTTCTTTATAGTAGTTAGGAACAGGTAGTGACATAATTACTTCATCACCTGGCTTTAAGCTTATATTCTTAACACCCACAGCTTTAAGGCCTAAAACTGGAAGTTCTGCCTTAGCGTATTTTAAGATTAGACCAAACTTAGTAACAGTAACTACTTCTTCCATATCTTTCTTAATTTCTGATACAGAGATTACTTCATCTTTATCAAGGAGTTTAGTTACAACACCCTTCTTATATCTTCTTTCAAAGAGTTCTTGAGTATCAACAATCTTAATCTTTCCTTCTTTAGTTGAAACAAGGAGTAATTCTCCACTCTTTGGTTTTTCTTTAAGGTGAAGGATAGAACAGATCTTTTCTGCACCAGTTACATCGAATATTGAGCCAATATTCGATGTAACTGGTGCGGAAAAGATCTGTTCTATCCTTCACCTTAAAGAAAAACCAAAGAGTGGAGAATTACTCCTTGTTTCAACTAAAGAAG
>JAILNJ010000171.1 GCA_024691665.1 Gammaproteobacteria bacterium
TCAACAAGTGACATACCACTTACTGAAATAACTTCAAATCCATTATTATAAGATACATTAGATAGACTTAAGCTTGAACATGTAATGTTAAGTACTGATGCAATATCAAGGCTTAAATCAGTAATAGATTTAACTGTATTAACTTCATATACTTTATCATCAACTCTTTCAGCGATAATCTTAGCTAAATTAATTGAGAAGTTAAGTACTCCAAGATCATCATTTCCGACAATCTCGCCTAAATCAAGGCCAATTGAATATCTTGGATTTCCACTTACTACTGAATATTGATATTTAGTTAATGCCTTAGAAGCATCAACGTATACAAATTCATCAGATTGAGAATTAATCATTGATGTGATTTGAGATGGAAGACCCATAGAGAAGTCTAATAGGTAGTAAACTAAATCTTCAAAGAATGTTTCAGTAGTTACTTTAATCTTAGTAGATTTACTACCTTCTTTTCTTTCTATATACATATATCCATCTTTATAAATCATATAGACATCTTTTTGACTTACAAGAATTCTTGCGAGTAGTGGTACATCATTCATATCGATATGAATAAAGATTACAGGTTTACCTTCAGAATCGTTATGAACGAGGATTTCTACAGGTACATCCATATTAACTACCGCAATAGCGTTTAATTTAATTGTGCCAGTAATCTTAAAGTCATGGTATGTTGCCGCAACTAAGAGACCTTTTACGAGTTCACCTAGATGAGAGAAATCATATGGTTTGTTGAAGTTAGGTTTCTTAATTTCAATTCCATTTTCAAATTCAAGTGCGATATTCTTGATTGCTGTATATACTCCTTCTTCATACTTTAAGTAGATAGAATCAATATATGCATCATTATATTCTCTTGAATCATCTCTTCTAAATGAGATAGTTGAATAGTTCTTAGCTGGAAGTTCTCTTGATATTTCATGATTATCAAGTCTAGTTGAACACCAACCAGATAAAATCTTAAATTCATATAATACCTTAGAGATATTAATCTTTTCTTTAGTTGATGGTTTATCATCGCTCTTAGTAATATTCTTGAGTAATCCTCTAAGTTGAGTAAAGTCTATATGTTTTAAGTTTTCATCCAAATATGGAGTAAAGTCTACTAGTAAATCATCAAGCATTGATAAATCAATACCCAATGCTTCTTCAACTGCAGCAATTAATCCATATACATCTTCTTTAGTAGACGTTGCATTAATAGCGTTAGCTTCATTAGTTGAATTTCTATAAGTTAAGTAGAACATTTCTTCATAGTATACAAGGCCAATAAAGTGGTCATTTACTTTCTTATTGTCCTTGAACTCAAGAAGGTTAACTTCAATCTTATAGTTATAATGATCTTCGTCCCTAGGAACTACATTAAGTGTTCCATAAATCTTGAACTTAAGTTCTGAATCCTTATAGAGTTCAATTGGAGATGTTGAAGATGCAATCTTAATTAAGAAATTCTTAGATTTAACGAGTTTAATAATATCGTTAATATCTTCAAGCAAGCTTAAGATATCATCCTCAACCACATATTCGCTTGGAAGTTCAGTCTTTTCAAGACTATCATTAGTGTTAAGTGTAACGCTTAATGATGCGAATTCATTATTATTATCATCATTAACTTTAACTATAGATTCACCATTTAAGTTAATAAGAACATATGCAGTAGTAAACTTAGAAATAAGTGAACTTAAATTAGCATTTATTTCATGTGAACTACTAAGAGTTAATGTGCTAAGGAGTGAATTTAAGCTTGATAAATCAAGGCTTGTTGATTCGTTTCCTTCTTCTTTGAAGATTGCAATAACTTCTTCAATGAAATCCATTATTCCATCAAGTTTAAGTTTTGCATTAAGTCCACCGAGTGTGAGATATAAATAGCCATCATCAATTACTGCCTTAAGATCAATAATGAAATCTGCGGTTTCAATATGACCAATAACACTAATTTGATAGTTATCGCCATCTTTAACTACTTTAACTTTTGCGTTAAGTGTTGCATCAAGGTTAACAATTAATACATCACCTAAATTGATGTTTCCATTTATTTCAGCTTCAAATGAACTATCTTTTAGTTCATCAATCTTATCCATTACTTCAGTAAGGATTGATGAAAGGTTAATATATTCATTATTAGCTTTTTCAATATTAGAATTTTCAATTGTTGATACTAATGCATTTAAGTTAAAGAGTGAATTACTGTAAACTCTTAAGTTATTGCTTTCACTTTCAATACTTAAATCTTGGATAATATTTGTATCAATAATCTTATCTAAGAGTTCAATATCTAGACTTCTTAAATCAAGTAAGAGACTAATTAGACCTTCTTCAATAGACATATTATTAATTAGTTCATCAAAGTTAAGTGATAATACTAAATCAATAATATCATCTATCTTGAGTTCTTTGTTTTCAAGTTTTAATGCTTCAAGAAGTTCTTCAACTGTGATAGTCGCATGAACATTATATAAATCTAGATATATTACATTTTCAGTATCGCCTTCTTGAGTTAAGAAGAGAATTGATACTGGAAGTTCTAATTCTTTAAAGTTAACGATAAGGTTAGCTTTTACTTTAAGTGAATCAGTGAAATCAAGCACTGCATCACCTGATACACTTAAATCATCTTTAGTAAGTGATAGATTAATACTTAATGCTTTCTTATCAAGAATATCTTTAACTAGCTCTACGATAAATTTAGTATTATATACCCTTTCATAAGAATCTTTAAGTGTATATTCTACTATCTCGGCATTAGATACATTAATATTTGCGTCAAGCTTATCAAGTGATACATTAATACCATTATTTACGCTAATAATAGCGTTAATTTCGCCTAAAATATCAATTAGACTTGTGAGATCAACACCTAAATTTATCTTAGAATCAACGATTTCAAGTGTCTTAATTAATTCATTGAAATCAATATCAAATACTTTATCTAAGATATCATCA
>JAILNJ010000003.1 GCA_024691665.1 Gammaproteobacteria bacterium
TTGTCTATGAAAATAATCAAAAAAATCATTTAAATACTGGTTATTATGCTGTAATTGTTAAAAATAGGACGATAATAATTGTAGACATAGACAAAAAATATTAAATACAATTATACCAATGTTATTTGGTTACTTTGTTAAATAAAGGAGAAAATATGATAGGAAAAACTCAGTCATATGCAAGACAAGTAAATAATCAATTAGTTATGAGAGAATTGAGAGAAGCGAACTTAAGTGCGACACAACTAAGCGAAAGATTAAATTTATCTAATGCTGCATTAAGTGCTATTATTTCATCTTTACTTGAGCGAGGATTAATTAAGGTTGTTCAGAACGAACCTAATAAATGCGTTGGAAGACATAGAGTTTACTATACAATTAATGAGGCATTTGGCATCATCCTTGTTATTTCTTTGTCTAATTATTATTCAACGATTGTTATTTCAGATATGAAAAATAATATTCTTGAAAAAGTAGAATCGAAAATAAATAAGTACGACATTAAAATGCTTTATGAATTAGTACTTCAAACTAAGAATATCCTTCAAGATCAAAAATATAGAGATGTACCTTTACTTGGTATTGATATTTCTGTTCCGGGAATTGTAAATAAAAAAACAGGCAAATTGTATTTATCAAATCGTTTTGATAATGATTTGTTTGGAGAAAAAGAACCAATTGTTTCTCTTTTTGAACGTCAATTTGATGTACCTGTAAAAATTATGAACGACATTAACCTAGCATGTATTGGAGAAATGCATCAAGGATCTCTTGTTGGGGCAGAAAACGGAATGCTAGTTCATATAGGAGAAGGCATTGGTTCTGCATTTATTCTTAATGGAGAATTATATGAAGGAGAAGATGGTTTTGCTGGTGAGATAGGCAGAATGCAAATAGAGTTTAGAAATAAAATTGGTTTACTTGAAGACTTTGCTTCAATTAGAGCAATTAAAAATGTTGCTAAAGAAAAGTATGGTAAAGAATTCCAAATTGATGAGTTAGTTGAACTATTTAATAATGATAAAGAAATAAAAGATTATGTTCTAGAAACAGCTTTTGTAGTTGGAACATTGCTTGGCAATATTGAACAACTATTAAACATGAAAAAAATAGTTATTTCTGGATATGTACCATTATTTGGCGATGAATACTTGAAAAAAGTACAAGAAGGATTGAATTCAAGAGACATTAAACCAACAGTTGAATTTAGTACTTTAAATGATGCCTCTATCATTGGCGCTATATATAAAGCAACCATCGCTCTCACAGATAAAATATTAAGTTAATTAAAGCGTAGTTATATGTTCTTATAGGAGAAAAAACTATGAAAAAGAAATCTAACATTTTATCCTTAATCTTAATCGTACTATTAGGTTTAACTCTTGTTGGATGTAAGAAGAAAACAAAGAGCACAGTTACAACTAAAAGAACTGAAAGCACAAGTCAAACTACTAAAGGCACATCTAGTAGTGATACTACTAAAAAGCCAAGCAGTAGCGATACTACTAAAAAGTCAAGCAGTAGCGAGACTCAAACAGTTAAACCGACTGAAACCACTAAAACACCTGCGGTTAAATTAGGTACTCCAGTAATTACGCTTGAAAGAAGTATTATTACGATTATTGGTAGTGAAGGTGCAACTAAGTTTAAAGTCGTAGTAGAAGAACAAGTGATTGAGGATAATCTTGAGGCTAGAGCTTATACACTATCAAATATCACAAATCCAGGAACATACCACGTGTATGTTATTGCACTTGGTGATGGAGTTAATACTCTTGATAGTGATAAATCTAATACTATTGAATATGTAGTAAAAGAACCTCCAATTGAAACAATTCAATTAAGAACTCCTCAAATTGTATTAAATGAAACTTCAGTAACTTGGACTGAAGTAGCTCATGCTACTAAATATGAAGTATATGTTAATGATGAAGTAAAAGATTCAAATGTAACAACTACTTCATATTCACTCTCAAGTATTACTGAAGATGGAACATATAAGATTAAAGTAAAAGCTATTGGTGATGATCATATGTATACTGACAGTAACTTCTCAAATGAAGTTACATATGCTAAATCATCATCAGAAACTCCAATTAAACTAAATGCTCCTGTAATTGTTCTTGATAATGTAAGCCAAAAGATTACGTGGGAAGCAGTAACTGGCGCAGAATCATATCAAGTTTATTTCAATGGCACGGTAAATGGTCTTCCAATTACAGCCACTGAAGTTGCAATCATTCCTATTCTTCCTCCTGGAGAATATAAAGTTACAGTTAAAGCTTTAGGTGATGAAGTAAATACGCTTGATAGTGATTTATCAAATGAAGTAACATTCGTTATTGAAGATGATGTAACTTATGATAGTCTTGAAGTTACAGGCGTACTTGAAAGAACAAAATACTATATTGGTGTAGACACAGAAATTGATTTAACTGGTCTAACATTTAAAGCTGTATATAGTGATGGTGAAAAACTTGAGCTTGATATGTATCAAGATTTAACAATATCACCGGTTGATTTAACTACAGCAGGAACTAAGACGGTTACTATTTCATATACTGAAATGGGTGATACTCATAGCGTTGAAATCACTATTTCAGTAGAACAAATGGAAGAAGTGTCTAGTATTTCAATTGTAGTTGCACCCACAGCTAAGACTGAATATGAAGAAGGAGAATATGATTCTCTTATCCTTGCTGGTATTACAATCACAGTTACTTATACTACTGGTACTCAAGAAACAAATATCAGAGTAAAAGAATCTATGATCGATGAAAGCACTTATGATCTTGATACAGCTGGAACCTACCCTGTTAAAGTTACTTATGCCGGTAAGAGTAGTGCGTTTGATATTATTGTAAATGCACCGGCTCCAGTAGTTGTTGGTTTAAGAATAGATGGCACACTTGCTAAATCAACATTCAAAGTTAATCATGAATTAACACTTGATGATTTGTCTGGAATTACTCTCACTGCAATTTATAGTGATGATTCAGAAGCTCCACTTACAATCACACTTTCAATGCTTAGATATAATTTCAGCGAACCCGGTGATGCTGTAATCACAATCTATTATCAAGATGAATCTGAAGAATTATTTGTTACAGTTGAAAACTATGTTACAGGTATTCAAGTAGCATCTAAAAATGAAGATAAATATTCATATGAAAGAAATAATACAGACGCAGATTTCTTAGCTACAAATACAATCTCAAAAGTAATGGCTGCAGGTGATCCTGTTCAATTAACTGCATCAGAACTTGCAGCGGTTGAATTTACAACAATTACTCCGGGCCATAGAGAGATAACATTCACGTTTGGCGATTTTACTGTTAAACATACATATGATATTACATATATATTACGTGTAGATTATGACTGGCAAGTAGTTCAAACATATCTAGATGGTTACTATGAACTTGGAGACAATATTACTGTTTCTGATTTGACTAGTGAAGTTGGACTAGCTCCAATGTATGCAGTAGATGCAGGTGGATACTATGATTACGATTTTGATGGTGAAGGAAATGGTACTGAACAAGGTCAAATTGGTAGAGCATTCACTGGCAAATTTGATGGTAAAGGCTACACAATTAGTGACATTAGAGTTGTTCATGACGGTGAAACAGTTGAATCATATGGTCTTGCAATCTTTGGTTGGATTGGTGAAGGCGGAATCGTAGAAAACTTCAAAGTTAAAAATGCAACAATAAAAGGATGGCAAAGATTATCATTCCTTGTTGG
>JAILNJ010000010.1 GCA_024691665.1 Gammaproteobacteria bacterium
ATATTTACAAAATGTGTAAAAATTATATAATTATAATAGGTGATAATTATGAATGAATTATTATTATTAAGAAAGAATTTGGGCTATACACAAGATAAAATGGCTCAAATGCTTAATATATCAAGAAAAACATACATAAAATATGAAAAACTTCAAAACGAAAATGCAGATCCTAAGTATCATTATTATGTATACAGAACAAAACAATTTGCATTAGTTGATGAAGAACATGGTATTTTAAGCATTGATTCAATTAAGAAAGTAGTAAATAAAGTTATGAAAGAATATGATGTCAAATCATGCTTTTTGTTTGGTTCTTATGCAAAGGGCTATGCAAAAGAAAATAGTGATGTAGATTTGATGATTGATTCTGATATAACTGGATTAAAGTATTTTGGCCTCCTTGAAGAATTGAAAGAGAATTTACATAAAAATGTTGATCTATTAACTCTAAAATCACTATCTAATAATGCGGAGATGCTCACAGAAATTATTAGGGATGGTGTGAAGATTTATGGACAATATAAAGAATGATGTTTACTATCTTAAACAAATGATTGAAGATATCGAATTCATAATAAACGAAACAAAAGATATTGAATTTGATGAATTTGAAGAAGATGACGTATTAAACTTTGCGGTAGACTTTAAATTTGTACAACTTTCAGAAAACACTAAAAAACTATCTTATGAATTAATAATTGATAATTCAGATATTCCATGGGGTCAAATAATAGGATTAAGAAACAAAATAGTACATGAATATGAAAATGTAATATTAGATATGGTTTTTAATACAGCGAAAGAAGATTTACCTATTTTAATTAACCAGTTAAAAGAGCTACTAAATAAACTAGATAAAAAATAAAGCCTCCTACCGATTCTTGTAGGAGGTTGTTTATTTAAAGAGATAATCATATCCAGGTTATAAATAGTTATAGTACGATATTCATATCTTTCGCTTTCGGTTGTGAAATGCAAAATTTCTTTGCAAGTCAGAGATTTTTCGAGTTCATTTTGTTCATAAATGTTGGCAATATGATATTCAATATTTTGTCTTGTTGTTTCATATAATAAAGAGAGTTGATCTTTATTTAACCATACTGTATCTTCTTTAGGAGATACATTCACATCAAGTACTATATTATTGTGAGAAAACCTAATTAAATGCGAAATTTGATTGTTATTCGAGGGTTTATATTGACTTAATATATCTTTAGCCCATTGTTCAAACTTATTTATTCTTGAAGATCTTATGCGCATTCCTACAGCAACAATCATATCGAGATTATAAAGCTCTGGAGGCCTATTTTTCGGATTATTACTTATGTGCAAAAAATGCACAGAAGTCATTCTATCAAGTTCTCCCTCTAAATAAATGTTACTAATATGCCTTGATATTACGGTTCTATCAACATTAAATAAAAGTGACATTTCTTTTTGGGTTAACAACGCAGTATTGTTTTCAAATGATATTCTTACATCTAAACTAAAATCACCATCTTCAAATTTTATTAATTCATAATTATTTTCTTTTGTATTCATATATATCCTCCTTATTTTTCGCAAAAGAAAAACCCTACCACAGATTTGTGATAGGGTTAATTAATATTGTTTGTGTTTTTAGTATATTAGTCGTTAGCATGACCAGCAGAAGCAAATACATTTTCGAGTTTGTCTTCTACGAGTTCTTGAACTTGGTTTAAACCACCAACGATAACATATCTTGCATCGAATGTTTCAGGTTTTTCAACTAAAGCCTTTCTAACACCACCAACATATGCAACTCTGATATCTGTACCAACGTTGATCTTGCATACTGCATGTCTAGCAGCTTCTCTTAACATTGGTTCTGGAATACCAATAGCAGCTTCCATAGCTCCACCATATTGGTTTAGGATATCTAAGTACTTTCTTGGAACAGAAGAAGCACCATGAAGTACTAGTGGGAATCCTGGGAGTTCTTTTTCGATTTCTTCTAAGATATCAAATCTTAATTGAGGTTTTTGTCCAGGTTTGAACTTGAATGCACCGTGGAGAGTACCAATAGCGATAGCGAGTGAATCAATATTAGTTCTCTTTACGAATTCGAATACATCAGCTGGATGAGTGTAGTTAGCATATTTGTCATCTACATTAACGTCTTCTTCAACACCAGCGATAGCACCGAGTTCTGATTCAACAACAACACCATGAGCATGAGCATATTCAACAACTTCTTTAGTCATTTCGATATTCTTTTCAAAATCGTATGCAGATGCATCAATCATTACAGATGTGAAACCAAAGTCAACACATTGTTTGCAGAGTTCAACTGATTTTCCATGATCTAAGTGAAGAGCAACTGGAACTGTGATTTCAGTCTTTAGCATAACATCTAAAGTTTTACGGATGATTTCTCCACCCATAAATTGTAATGCGCCGCTTGAGATAGCGATGATAACTGGAGACTTCTTAGCTTCAGCAGCTCTTAATACTGCTTTCATTAAATCAATGTTGTCTACATTGAATGCACCAATAGCGTATCCTCCCTTGTAAGCTTTCTCAAACATTTCTTTTGTAGTAACTAGTGGCATACTTTTCCTCCTATATTGCCTTATTATAACTATTAAATTCGTTAACTATTTTATCCTTAACTAGTTCATATACTGCATTACGTGCAGGAACTAGGAAGTTTCTTGGTTCAAATCTATCCTTAATTTCATTAAGTGATTTTCTTAAGGCACCTACATATGTAACTCTAAAATCAGTCCCTATATTTATTTTACACACATTTTTACGACTTGCTTCCACCAATAATGCATTTGGTACCCCAATGTAACCGTTTAACTTGCCTCCGTTGTCATTGAAGACCTTTAAAATGGCATCACTGATAGAAGAAGAGCCATGAAGTACTAGTGGAAAACCTGGAAGAAGTTCAGCTATTTTATCCATGATATCGAATCTTAAAGTAGCACTTTCTTTTGATTCAAACTTACGTGAACCATGTTTAGTACCAACTGATACAGCAAGTGAATCAACACCAGTTCTTTCTACAAACTCTTTAGCAAGTTCTGGATTAGTAAATTCATAATATATTGGGTCTTGTCCTTTAATATCAGCTACTGGACCAAGTTCACCTTCAACAGTAGCATTGTGTGCGTGTGCGTAATCTACTACTTTTTTAGTAATAGCTATAGCTTCTTCGTAAGGAGCATCACCAGTATCAATCATTACTGATGTGAAACCTTCATCAATTACATCCTTACAGATTTCAAAAGAAGTACCATGATCTAGGTGAATAGCAAAAGGTATAGTAATATCTTTACTTACTATACTTAACATATCCTTTATATTACCTGGATGCATGAATTCTCTTGATCCTTTTGAAATTGATAAAATGACTGGAGACTTTAATTCCTCTGCGGCCATTAAAATGGCTTGGCACATTGGAATTGAATCGACGTTGAAAGCACCTACTGCGTATCCGCCTTCATATGCTTTTTTAAACATTTCTTTTGTATTAACAATTCCCATAAAAATCTCCTTATTTTTTAACCAAAATCATTATATCATTTATTTTTTTAAAATGTGAAAAATGTGTGAAAAAAATTAATTGACAAAGATTACCCCAGAGGGTATCATATAAGTGGTAAAAAAAGACAATTTTCGGTTAATTA
>JAILNJ010000016.1 GCA_024691665.1 Gammaproteobacteria bacterium
GGCAAATGATAAACATAATATCTGCTGCTACAACGGTATGTTTGACCAAGATATTGTTATCTTTAGAAATACTGGAATAGTTGCGATATGGTGTTGTTCTAACTGCGATGCTTTCCATTCATCTAATATATTTAGAATATCTGAAAGCTATTTCGCAGAAGAGATTAAACAAAACCATAGATATATTCCAGCTCCTAACTTTAATGATATTTATAATGATGAATCATTATTCCCTTTATACCAAAAAAGACTTAAAGGTGTTACTTATTATCCAGTTAATAAGAGTGCCTTATCTACATCTCTTCTTCCATTAATGCTTCAGACAACTATGAATACATACGCTGAAGGACTAAATAGTATTAGATTTGAAGAGAAAGATGATGAATATTCTTGTATATTTAAAGAAGGAAAAGATAAAGAATTTACTATTAAATATAATTTCGATGAAGGTGTAAGGCAAGTAATAAATCTATATGGTAATGTATATGAAGTATCAGTAGACGCAAGATTAAGAAGAACTGATGATGATACTCCATATTTACTCCTTAGAGTTTATTTCCTTGAATTCGCCACTAGAAGATATATTAAGATTCTTCTAACAAGAAAGAAGAGTGAGTGTTTCTTAAAGTTAAGTGAGTATCCATCAACTGAAGTTGTATGGAAACTCCTTGAAGTACAAGATCAACAAACTAAAAAGCTAGTAAAGAACGCCACTGCGTTAATTAGTGAAGATATTATTATGATGAGGATTAATAACTTACTTAGTCCAAAACTACTCTTCACCAGCAAAAAACCCGAAGAAAAACAAAAATAATAATTTAGGTGTAAAATAGAAATACTATGAGATATTGTAAGAATTGTGGTAAAGAAGTTACATCTAAAGATAAAACATGTCCACATTGTGGTTGGGACTTCAAAAGTAGAATAGATACTAATCTATATGGCACTGCACCATCTACTACTAATGCAGTTATCTTTAGTATCTTATCTATTATATTAGGTCTTCTTCCTCTTGTTGGACTTCCACTAGGTATTATTGGAATCGTAATTGGAAAAAGAGACCTAGATAAAAGATCTATAGTTCTTGGAATCATTGGTCTAATTATTTCCGTTATCTCTACTACCGTGTGGGCTATACTTGGACTATTATAATTTTTATAAAGGAGATATAGACTATGTGTTTTTTAAGTAAAGAAGAAAGAGCTAAAAGAAAAGCTGCCAAACTCAGAGCTAAACAAGAAAAGTTAGCTAAGAAAAAAGGCCTAAAAGTTGAAGAGACTAAAACAGCTGAACCTAAAAAAGAGGCAAAAAGAGAGCCTATTAGAGTTCAAGAAGGCAACCAAGTTAATAGACCTGAACAAAAACCTGTAGTTCAAAAGGTTGAACCTAAAGAACCTAAGAAAGAAACTACCGTTGCTAAAGCTGAACCTAAAAAAGAGGCTCCTAAAAAGGAAGCTCCTAAAGCTGAAGAAAAAGCTGCCCCACAAGAAAGAGCTAAATCTACTAAAAAGATTTACCATATCTCTTATCGTAAAGAAGATAATCAATGGCAAGTTAAACTTGGCGGAGCTAAAGTATTAAAACTCTTCAAGACTCAAGAGGAAGGCATTCAATATGCTAAACAACTTGCAGGCAATCAAGAAGGTTCTATCGTTATTCATATGAAAGATGGAACTATTAGAAAACAAAAATATTAAAAGAATAAAATAAAGGAAGGTTGATGCCTTCCTTTATTTTTTATTTACTTCTTTTCTCATGATATTCATATAATGCAATAGACACTGCATTAGTAACGTTTAATGAATCAATATTGTTTGAATGTCTAATGATTAATGCATTATCATC
Organism: Gammaproteobacteria bacterium; assembly: GCA_024691665.1. Taxonomy (GTDB): domain Bacteria; phylum Bacillota_I; class Bacilli_A; order Izemoplasmatales; family UBA1188; genus UBA1188. Next base: position 1,846 of record JAILNJ010000016.1, read on the forward strand.
TAAATATTTATCTGCGATACCAGTAGCTTCATTTCCAAAAACTAATGTTACTAAGTCTTTATCGAATAAACATTCTCTTAAACTCTTCTTCGCTTTTAACATGAATTTATATTGAGTATGTTTATTATATTTATTTGAATAATCATCAATTGAGTCAAATGTTTCAATGTTAAGTGAGAATATTGCGCCCATTGAAGCTCTAATTACTTTAGGGTTAAAGTAATCTACTCCAGGTTTTGTAATTCCAAAGTTCTTAATCTCAAAACCTAGTGATGATCTCATAATAGTTCCAACGTTACCCATATTAGATGGATTATCCATTAGGATATGGTCTTCATTAGGGTTTAACTTAGATGTATATTTCTTGAAGATACCTACGATATATACATTTTCTTTATCACTTAATTTATTGATTAACTTATCATTATATTCAATTAAATTATTAGGGATTAAACTATAAATTTCATTTAAGACATTTTCATTAGTAAAAGTTGAATGAATTAATACTTTAATTACTTTATCTTTTTTATGTCTTAAAAGCTCAATAGTAGGAAATGCGCCTAAAGTATATGAATAATCAAATGAACTTTTATATGTTTTTATTTCCATTCTTAAATCCTCCTAGAATTTAATTGTGTAATCTACCAAATCTTCAGCGAAGCCTTTTTCATGTGATACCAAGATAATTGAACCTTCATATTCTGCGAGCGCTTCTCTTAAGGCATCTTTAGTTGCCTTATCTAAATGATTAGTAGGTTCATCTAATATTAACACATTACTCTTACGTTTAGTTAAAACACTTAATCTTACACGTTCAAGTTGTCCACCAGAAAGTTCATTAAGTGGTTTAAAAGCTAAGTCACCACCAATACCTAGACAAGATAGAGTCTTCATACAATCATTAACGGTGTAAAGCGGATAATAAAGTCTTACATAATCGAGCGAATTAATAGATAAATCAATATCTTCTTCTTGAGAGAAATAATTAATATCGACTGTTGGACCAAATTCAAAATCACCACTAATCTTATCTACTACATTTAATAATGTCTTAAGAAGAGTTGATTTACCTATACCATTTCTACCAATTATTTCTACTCTTTCACCTCTTTTAATAGAGAATGTGAGAGGCTCTAAAAGTGGTACATTATTATATCCAATCTCAAGGTCATTTATATTTAATACCTTTTCACCTAAAGCCCTTGAGAATGGGAAATGAATAAAAATCTTTTGAGCTGATTCAGGTTTTTCAATACGTTCAAGTTTCTCAAGCATTTTTCGTCTTGATTGGGCCATTTTCGTTGTACTTGCTCTTACTATATTCTTTTGAATAAATACTTGAGTACGTTTAATAAATTCTTGTTGT
>JAILNJ010000025.1 GCA_024691665.1 Gammaproteobacteria bacterium
TATGCTTTTCTGCAAATGTACCTTTTGCTGATTTAGACTTAACAGGTGCATATTTAAGCTCAGATGCATATCGTGAAATTATTAAGAATAAAGATGATGTTTCTAATTTAAACATTTCTTATGCGGAAAACCCAGATAGTACAGTTATTCTTCCGGGAAGACACACAGCAAATATTACATTCACATACAATAGCTATAACTATAGTGCACATAATGTTATTGTCTTTGGATATGTACGCAGTGAAACTACTTGTTACGATCCATACATTACAAACCATAGTGTTCATGTAAGAGAAACGAATAGCCTTGATGGAATTTTCTACAAATATACTGGCGTTGTGGAATTATTTTCACAAGAAACAGGCGACGATCACGAAAAATTTTACTTTGATAGTGGAAATATTCAACTTACAGAAGATAATTGTATTTTAGATGAAAATGCATTTACTGTTGTTGGCAACCACACAATTCAACTTAAGAATGCATTTGGCAGTTATATAAGTAACATGTATCATGTTTATGATCCTGAAGTTTGCAATATTGATTCCTTATACTACAACGAGACTCCTACTTTTAAATTAGGTACTACTGTTGAAGAATTCTATGAATACATGGCAGATAAATACGCCAATATTATTTACTTTGAAAATGATGGAACATTACCTATAAAGGTAATAATCCCTAGTGAATGCTTCTCCATCACAAATGAAATATTAAATAAAGCAGGCGAATCAGCTATTTTTGTAACTTACCAAGGTTGTAGATGTGCAATTACAATAAAGGTCGTACCAGATGAGGGGACATTAATTAAGACATATACATGTGAAGACCCTAATGGCATATCAACTGTGTTTGGCGATAATGTCACAACTATTGAATTCTATGATAATGGGTGTGTCAAAACTAATGTTGATCCATCTACATATGTTTCTTATGAAATTGATGGAACAACTATGATAGTTTATTTAAATGAGATAATCACAGTTAAAGTAACTGTTGATGATAATGCAAAGACATTTAAAGCATTTGTTAATGAAGCAAATATTCTATTTACAGTTAAGACTAACTTTCATGGATTAGTAGAGGAAGCTCCAGACGCTTACTTATATACAGCTTATATATACGATAATAATGTTATTTCTATTAATATGAGTGAGGATACTGATCCAGTAATGATTGATTTTACATATACAACTGATCCAGAAGATCCTTTGGTTATCTATTTTACGTTTGCCATGGGTCCAATGGAATATCCAGCTAAGGGCATTATTAACACAGCTCAAAGTCAATTAGATCTCTATCCAGCGAACTAAAAAACAAAATAATCTGCGGCTATTAATAACCGCAGATTTTTTTATAAAATGGATTAAAAAATACTGAGGAAATATTGATGAATAAATATATTTTAGGAAGTGATGGAATGATGTGTGGAATGTGCGAAATGCATGTTGAAGATACGCTTAGAAAAGCCATCTCTATTAAGAAAGTAAAAGCATCTCATATAAAAAATAAAGTTGAGATTATTACTGAAGAAAACCTAACTCTAGAGGATTTTAAAAAGATTATGGATCCAACTGGATATCGCATTACATCTTTTGAAGTTAATGAAGCAATAAAAAAACTATTTGGATGGAAATAATTCACCAAACATGGCCGCATAGATTTGAAATTTTTATTGCATAAATTAAAATATAACTAATCATATCTGGGGGTGCTGATATGGATAATGAAGTTTTAAAAGTTATAAAGGAAAGAAGAAGCATTAGAAAATTCATTAAAGATAAAATGCCTTCTGAAAACCAAATTAAAAGCATTGTTGAAGCTGGGTTATACGCTCCTAGCGGTAGGGGAACACAATGTCCTATTATCTTAGCCATTACTAATAAAGAAATAAGAGATAAGTTATCTAAACTAAATGCTGAAATTGCAGGAATGGCTCCTAATAGTGATCCTTTTTATGGAGCGCCTGTAGTCTTAATTGTTCTAGTGGATAAAATGTATCCTCTACGAGTCTATGATGGCAGTTTAGTAATGCAAAATCTTATGTTAGCTGCACAATCCTTAGGATTAGGTAGCATATGGATTCATAGAGCTAAACAAGAATTTGAAAGACCTGAAGGTATTGATTTACTTAAGGAATTAGGACTTGAAGGAGAATATGAAGGAATTGGTCATTGCTGTATAGGCTATATCGATGGTCCTGTTCCAGAAGCCGCTCCTAGAAAAGCTAATAGAGTAATTTATATTAAATAATGCATCATTAATTGGTGCATTTTTTATTGTCTTTGATTATAATAACGACACATTTTTATTTTTACGAATAATTATGGGGTGTGCATATGAAAAATAAATTATCAAAGCTATCATTAGCTATCTTTACTTGTTTAACTGTAGGCTGTACAGTTCCTGCTAATGAAGAGGGACCTGAAGTAAAAGAACCTGTTACAGTCGAAGAAAAATTAAATGCCATTGATGGTATTAAAAGTGTAACTCCAATCGAAGATAAATCAGAAACATTCGATTGCAAGTATCTCTGTACCATTGAACAAAAGATCAACTGGGATGATCCTAATTCCGCTACTTTTGACCAAAGATTTTTATTCTGTTATTCTCCAAAAACAGATATTGTTACTTTCAACTGCGGTGGTTATGCAATAAATTCAGCATATTTTGAAGATGACTGGGGCACTTATTTAAGCTATATGCTTGATACAAGTTATGTTGATATTGAATATAGACTATTCGGAGAAAGCGCTCCTGAAGATTTTGTAGTTACAGATACTAAATATTACGACCAAATGAACAGTAAGAATGCATCTCATGATTTTCATCACATTGTTACTGAAGTAAGTAAATACTTTAAATGTAGAACCATCTTTACAGGTGCCTCAAAAGGCGGTTACACAACTGAAATGATGGCTATGTATTATCCTGATGATATTGATTGTTTCGTCTCTTATGTCGCTCCTTTATGTGATGGCATCTTTGATGTTAGAATGGGCCAATCTTTATTCACAGATATAGGCGATTGCAAATACGGCAAAGAAAAAGCTAAACACATTAGAGAAGAATTAATAGAGTTAGAAGTGAATTTATTAAGAGAAGATTATCGTGAATATTTATTAGATAAGGCTTTCAGCAAAGAAAAAGAAATCGATGGTCCTAAAACAACTTTAACTGATAATGAAATTTATGAATTGTTTATGAGTGAATATGGCGTAACTTTATTCCAATATGGAGACTTCGATTTTGAAGTGATAGAACGAATTAATGATTTATCTGAAAATGATCATTTATATGGAGATTTAAAGAGATATTATCTTGGAGAAATGGTTACGGGTTGTTGCACTAGATACATTGCAAATGAAAGCACTCCATACTTTGTTCAATCTTATATGGAAATGGGGAATTACTGCGGTTATTTCGATGGTTTAAAAGAGGCTGGTGCTTACATAACCACTAGCGAAGAAAATGAAAAATGGGGAATCATGAAATCAGTATTAACTACTGAACAATTAAACACATTCTCTTATGATCCTTCTTACAGAAATGCCTTAATTAATTGGTACAATACTACTGATACTGAACTTATTAAAATTGTCGGTGGTAGTGATCCTTGGTTCTACACAAAAGCACCAGAAACTACAAACCCTCATATTCATTTATATGTTTCTATTTGCGTATTGTGGTTATCATTAGAAACATATAAATGAATATGAGGGTTTGT
>JAILNJ010000027.1 GCA_024691665.1 Gammaproteobacteria bacterium
CGATATCTAATATTAAATCTAGAATAAAAACTATTGATAGCTTTGATCCTATGTTTAAAGATAAGATTTTAAATGTTTATAACTTATATGAAGAAGAACTAAATAGAGATAATCTCTTAGACTTCGATGATTTAATTTTATATGCCTTAAGAATACTTGAAGGATATCCTGAAGTACTTGAGAGATATCAAAATATCTATCGTTATATTTTAGTAGATGAGTTCCAAGATACATCTAATATTCAATATGACTTCGTTAATATCTTAGCGAAGAAAAATAGAAATATCTTTATCGTTGGTGATGAGGATCAATCAATCTATTCATTCCGTGGAGCTAATATTAAGAATATTCGTAAGTTCATGGTAGATTATCCTGAATATAAGAAGTACGTTTTAGACCAAAATTACCGCTCTACAAAGAATATTCTTGATACAGCGAATAAACTCATATCTCACAATAAAGATAGGATTCCAAAGGATTTATGGACCTCTAAGAGGGAAGGCGAAGAGGTTAAGCTTAATTCTAGTGAATCAGATAAGACTGAATCAAGAGAAATTGTAAGAGAAATAGAACGTCTTCATAATTTCCTTGGTATTGATTATAAAGATATTGCGATTCTATATAGAAATAACTATCTATCAAGAAACATAGAAAATGAACTAATCTTTAAACATATCCCTTATAAAATTTATAGTGGTATTTCATTCTATAAGAGAAAAGAAGTTAAAGATATGATTTCATATATGAGACTTGCCTTAGATGAAGATGATTTCTATTCATTTAAAAGAGTAATCAATTCACCTAAACGTGGGGTAGGCGATACATCTATCGCCAAGATAGAAGATATGATTAAGAAGTATGGCTTAAGTGTAAAGGATGCATATATTAATGCGGGCCTCCAAAAGTCTACTACAGCGACTATCACAGGCTTTTTCACTATGATAGATGAACTTAAGGCATTACTTGAAAAACTCACTCTAAAGGAATTTTTAAACGAATTATATAAGGTTACTGGATATCAAGACTATATTGATACTCTAGATGATGATGAAGCCGAGACTAGAGAAGAGAATGTTAAGGAATTGTTTAACGCCATTTTAGAAACTCAATCAGAGACAGTTAAAGAAACTTTAGAAGATTATCTAGATAACGTTACTTTAATGACTGACCTTGATTTGGAATCTAGCGAAGAAGACACAGTATCTTTAATGACCATGCATACATCAAAAGGACTTGAGTTTAACTCAGTATTCCTAATGGGCCTTGAAGATGGTATACTCCCATCTCCAAGAGCGTTCTTTGAGAAAGATAAAGAGGAAGAAAGAAGACTTTTCTATGTCGCACTAACTCGTGCGAAAGAAAGACTTTACCTAACATACGCTAAAGATAGATTTGTGAATGGTAGATTTGAAACTAGAAATGCATCACCTTTCTTAAAAGAAATCATAGATAAGAGTATAATTAAACCAAAAGAAGTAACTACAGAATCTATAAGAAAATCTTATGAATCAGTTTATAATGTGAAGAAAGAAGCTAAGAAAGGATCTCTAAACGTTGGTGATAGAGTATATCACGATGTGTTTAAAGGTGGAGAGATTAAGGCAGAAGTAGAAGGATTCTACATTATTAAATTTGATGAGATTAAATCTATGAAGAAGATTATTGTAGATCATCCAATGCTTAAGAAAGAAAAATAAACTAAAAGAAATAGATAAATTTATAAGGAGGATTAAAAATGGAGGAAGCATTAAAGAGAATTAATCATTTGAAAGAATTAATCAATAAAGCTAATTATGAATATTACACTCTTGATAATCCTACAATCTCTGACTATGAATACGATATGATGATGAAAGAGTTAATTGAACTTGAGACAGAATATCCAAGCCTCAAGACTCCTGATTCACCATCTAATAGAGTAGGAGGAGAAACTTTAACTAAGTTTGAAAAGGTTCATCATGATATTGAAATGAAATCTCTCGCAGATATTTTTTCTTATGAAGAAGTATTAAGTTACGTTGAGGGAGTTAAGAAAGTAACTGGTGATGAATCATATTCGCTAGAACTTAAGATAGACGGCCTATCTATCAGTTTAATTTATAAAGGTGGCATCCTTGTTGAGGCATCAACTAGAGGTGATGGTGTAACAGGTGAAAATGTTACTCAAAATGTTAAGACTATTAAGTCTGTACCTCTAAGATTAAAAGAAGACTTAGATATTGAGGTTAGAGGAGAAGTATTCTTATCTAAGGCTCAACTTGAAAAAATAAATAAAGAAAGAGAGGCTCAAGGTGAACCACTCTTTAAGAATGAAAGAAACGCAGCCGCAGGTACATTAAGACAACTTGATAGTAAGATTGTTGCGAAGCGTGGTCTTGATACATTTATGTATTATGTAGTTAAACCTGAAAACTATGGACTTAAGACTCAAACTGAAGCCTTAAAGTATCTTAAGTCACTAGGTTTTAATACTAACCCTGTATCTAAAGAAGTTAATAAAAAGGAAGATGTTCTTGAATATTTAGATGAAATAGATTCAAAGAGATTTGACTTTGATTATCCTATTGATGGAGTGGTATTTAAATATAATAAATTTAGCGAATATAGTAGAATTGGTGAAACCGTAAAAAGCCCAAAATGGGCGATTGCGTATAAGTTCGCACCGCTTGAGGTAAAGACTAAGATTAAGTCTATTACATTCCAAGTTGGACGTACTGGAGTTATTACTCCTGTCGCTGAATTAAACCCAGTAAACATTAGTGGTTCAACTGTCGCAAGAGCTACTTTAAATAATGAAGACTATATCTTAAGCAAAGATATTAGAATTGGAGATACAGTTTACGTTAGAAAAGCTGCAGAAATTATTCCTGAAGTAGTAAGAGTTGAACTTGAAGAAAGAGAAAAAGACTCTATCCCATTCAAGATGATTGACACATGCCCTGAATGTGGAAGCTTACTTTTAAGAAAACCAGGAGAAGCTGATTACTATTGTCTTAATGAAGATTGTCCAGCAAGACTTGTAAACCAAATCATTCACTTTGCATCAAGAGACGCTTATGATATTCAAGGTTTAGGTTCTAAGGTTGCTGAGTTTATCTATCAAGAAGGATATGTTAAGACAATTGATCAAATCTTTACTTTAAAAGATTATGCTCAAACCATGATTTTGAAAGAAGGATTTGGTGAAAAGTCAGTTACTCAATTAATTGAATCAATTGAAAATAGTAAGAATCAAAACTTTGATAGACTTGTTTATGGCTTAGGTATTAAACAAGTGGGTAAAAAGGTTGCAAAAGTAATTTGTGAAAGATATCCTAATATTGATTTACTTATGGATGCTAAAGAAGAAGATCTTTCATCTATTGGTGATATTGGTGATGTAATTGCTAAATCAGTATATGACTATTTCCACAATGAATCTAATATCAATATGATTAATAAACTAAGATCTTATGGATTAAATATGGTTTATGTGTCTTCTAAGAAAGAAGGAGAAACTGTATTTACTGGTAAGACTGTGGTACTCACAGGTAGTTTATCTAAATATTCTAGAGATGAAGCTTCTAAGATTATTGAAGATATGGGTGGCAAAACATCATCTTCAGTATCTAAGAAGACTGACTATGTTCTTTATGGTGAAGCTGCAGGGAGCAAACTAACCAAAGCTCAAGAACTTGGAATAAAGCTCATCACAGAAGAAGAGTTTGAGGAAATGATTAATGGATAAAATAATAGTTAAAGGTGCAAGAGAAAATAATTTAAAGAACGTATCTTGTGAATTCCCAAAAGATAAACTCGTTGTTGCAACAGGTGTTTCCGGTTCAGGAAAGACCTCTTTTGCCTTTGATACTATCTATAAAGAAGGACAAAGAAGATATCTTGAATCACTTTCAAGTTATGCTAGACAATTTATTGGTGATATGGGTAAACCTGATTGTGATTCTATAGAAGGATTAAGCCCTGCAATATCAATCGATCAAAAGAGTGGTTCTAAAAACCCAAGATCTACAGTTGGTACTGTAACTGAAATCGCAGACTATTTAAGATTACTATTTGCACGTATTGGTATTCCATATTGTCCAACTCATCATATTTAAGACAATCTTCAACCATTTCGTCAATTGAAAGTGGTTCAATCTTAATATGATGAGTTGGACAATATGGAGTACCAATACGTGCAAAGAGTAATCTTAAATAG
>JAILNJ010000030.1 GCA_024691665.1 Gammaproteobacteria bacterium
CAAATCTTATAGCGATGATGGACTTCATCTAAATGCTAATGGATTTGAAGTTTGGAGTAATGTTATTAAACCTTATTTACAATAAAAAAATGTGAGATTTTGTAGTGCACTGAAAAAGTTGTACTTTAAATTATATTACTAGAGATAAGGACTGATGTCTATATTCAAGTGGACTTAGTCCTTTTCTTTTGATGTTTATTCGTTTAGTGTTGTAATAATTATCTATATAATCAATAATTGCTTCTTTGAGCTCTTCAACGGTTTTGAACTCATTCTCATGTCCGTAATACATTTCGTTCTTTAGGATTCCGAAGAAATTCTCCATTAACGAATTATCCATGCAATTTCCTTTTCTTGAGAATGACTGTTTAATTCCTCTTGAACTTAATGCTTTTATGTATGATTGATGTTGGTACTGCCAACCTTGATCAGAATGGAATATTAATCCTTCAAGATTGTTATATTTATTAAATGCTTTGTTAAGCATACGATGCACTTGTTCAAGGTTAGGAGAGTAAGAAATATCGTATGCTATGATAGATGAATCATACATATCCATTATTGGAGATAGATATAACTTTTTATCACCTACTCTAAATTCTGATACATCTGTTGTCCATATTTCATTTGGTTTAGAGGGATTAAAATGTCTAATATATACATCTTTCTTTTTAGATTTATCATATTCTTTAGATAAAAGTAGATTAACCTTAGCTAAACCATTATCTCCCTTATAAGAATGATATTTATGGTTCCTACCTTGAATACCTAAAAGATTATTTAAAGATAATACTTTTCTAATTCTATCACGACCTACACCCAGTTCTTTAAGTTCTTCATCTTTTAAAGAGAGAATCATTCTCCTATAACCATATCTTGATTTATTTTCTACATAAATTGGCCTAAATATAGCGATTATTTCGTTATCTTTCGCTTGTCTTTTATTTGTTGCTTTAAGATGTTTGTCACTCTTGTAGTATTCATAAGTTGATTTAGATAATTCAGATACTTTAAGAAGGACTTTTAAAGAGAACTCATGCCTCAGTTCCTCAATAACCATTACTTTTTCTTTGGTTCTTGGGCCTTCCTCTTTTGAACTAAGGCATTTAGTTTTTTTAAGTATTCATTCTCTGCGCGAAGATACTCATTAGTCTCTTCTAATTCTTTGATTCTTTCTTCTTGAGTTAAAGAATCTTTTTGTTTGGCTTTATTTTTTGTAGTCATAGGTTTTCTACCTCTCTTAAGAGATTTTAACCCATCTATACCATCCTGTCTATAAATCTTATGCCATTTAATTAATACATCGTTTTGTCTTCCCGTGCTAAAAGCTACTTGAGAATATGATTCACCAGCTTCAACCCTCTCAATTAATTTAATAATTTCTTTAAGTGATAACTTGGGCTTATTATGGTCTAAACCAGCCTCACCGAGGTAGTCATACATATGAACCCACTTTAACATCATATTATGAAACGCCTTGTGTTTTGCACCTGGTGGGTCTTCGATGTGCGCTCCAGATTTGTATTTTTTAATACAATCTAATTTAAATTCTTTTGAATATTTCATAAGAAAAGTGAACCTCCAAAGTTGTTGGTCCAACTTTTTCAGTTCACTTCAAAATCTCACATTTTTTTATTGTAAATAAGGTTTAATAACATTACTCCAAACTTCAAATCCATTAGCATTTAGATGAAGTCCATCATCGCTATAAGATTTGATTAATGCATTATCACTATCACATGTTGCGTGGAATAAATCTACATAAGTATATCCAAATTCTTGAGCTAAGCTTTGAATATAAGTATTAGTTTGCATTATAGTTGGAATAGTGTATGAAAGTCTTAGATTTGTGTATGTTTCAATTGTATTGTGTTGAGATATAATTGACATACAATATACTTCAGTATTTGGTAAGTTATCTTTAATCTTTTTAAGAATCTTTTTATAATTGGTTTCAATTTGTTTAGGAGTTTTTCCTGAATCTATATCATTAATGCCAATCATAAGAACAACTTTTGAAGGATTAAGATCAAATAGTGATACTTTTAGTCTATCTAATACCCCTTGAGTAACATCTCCTCCAATTCCTCTATTGTATGTAGCAAGAGAAAGAGAAGTAAAGTAATTATCAAGTGGGAATAAATCAGTAATTGAATCACCAATGAAGATAATTTGTCCTTGACTTAAGTTTGCGTTTTGAACTTCAAAAGAAGCACATTTTGTTGAATAGTATTCTGATGGAGTTGGTTGTGATTGCTTTTTCTTTAACATAATAATCCAGATAGATAATCCTATTACAGCCAGTGTTAAAGCACCAATAATTGATAATAGAATTATTTCTATTTTACTTAGTTTCTTTTCCATAATATTTGACACTTTTCATTATTCTTCAATTAAATTAGCACCAATAGGTCTTAAATTTAATTTAACAACATTTCTTTCTCCAAATAATTTCTTCATTGTATCAATATATGCGATTTGTTCTGATACGTGAACGTATGCGATAATTGTTCCTTTGAATCCTCCGCCATGAACTCTACAAGCACCATTTTTAAGTATCTTCTTAGATACATTAAGTGCGAGTGCGATTCCTTGTTTTGAATCCTTTTGTACGAAACAGTTTTCAAGTAGTTTATATGAAGATTCACCACTTTCATTTACCATTTTAAGGAATGTATCAATATCACCATTTTTTAAAGCTTCATAAGCACTTAAAACTCTCTTGTTTTCGTCAAAATAATGCATTGCTCTAAGAATAGCTCTTCCACCTAATTTTCTCTTAATTCTTGGAAGCGCTTCAAAGAATTCTTTTTCTTCAACTTCTCTTAAAGTATTTTTGTTGAAGTATTTAGCTACATTAATCATATCGTTTTTAATAGATGCATAATAACTAGTTAAGTTACCATGTGATCCACCAGTGTTAACGAGAACTACTCTATAGTCTTTAAGTTGGAAGTTAAAGTTAGTAATCTTTGGCTCGCTTGTAGATTCAAAGTCAATAAAGTTAAATCCACCAAGCGATACACCCATTTGATCGAGGAGGCCAGAAGGCTTACCATAATATACGTTTTCAGCAAATTGTCCAACTTTTGCAAGTGTAACTCTATCAATCTTTGAGTCATTATATAAAACATTAATGATTTGGCCAACTAATACCTCAAATGCAGCAGATGATGAAAGTCCTGCGCCTTTAAAGATATTAGAATCTGTGATGGCACTAAATCCACCAACTTTATATCCAAGTTCATTAAGTTTAAATAATACACCTCTAATGAGACCATTAGATGAATCGGTTTCACTATCAAGTCTTTCGAGAGAAGAGATATTAATGGTGTTATCATGATAACCATCGCTATTAATAATTACCATATTATCATTTCTTTTCTTTACAGCAGCAAATATGTCAAGGTCAATAGCTGAAACCATTACATATCCATTGTTATGATCTGTGTGGTTACCAAGTACTTCAACACGTCCTGGAGATGAGAAGAAGTGAGTAGGTTTATCGTTATAGTATTTTTCAAATAGATAAGATACTTTATCTTTTCTATTTTGATACCATTTTTCTTTATTACCATAAATAATCCCTACATTTCTAGTCATTATTAATTACCTCCAAATTAAGTTGCTCTATGAATCTGAATAGAGCTAATTGTCCATCAATTGTATCTTTGAATATACCAGTGTTTCTTAAGATGTTTTCACAGATATGTCCAACTTCGTTTTTGACAATTTCATCAGCAACTTCATAGTTATTAGATCTTCTGTATTTAACTACTAATTTGTTGATTAAAGATAAGTGCTTTTCAAGTGATGGATTCTTTTCAACGATTTCTCTAATTGAATCTTCTTCACTAGACAATATTTGTTTGATTAATTCAAGTTCACTCTTTAGTCTTGGTGGAAGAATGAATAAACCCATAGCCTCAATTAAACCAATACCCTCTTTCTTGATATTGTGATATTGAGAATGAGCGTGGAAAATACCATCTGGATATTTTTCGTTGCATCTATTATTTCTTAGAATAATATATGCTTCATAGTTCCCATTATTCTTTCTAACTATTGGTGTAACTGTTGAGTGTCTTCCATTATAGTCCTCATGTACTAAATCGATAGATTCATCTGTATAAGTAATGAATGTATCAAATAGAAGCGATGCGAAACTAATAATGTCTTCTTTATTCTTTGATACTAGTTTAAACGCGGAGTTGTACCAGTTTAAATAATTAATAGCTAATTCTGGATAATCTTTATGTCTAGTGAAGAAGATTCAATTAGAGAAATCGTTGAAAAGAATCCATCACTTGAAAAGCACTTATCTTTAATCAACAAATTAGTAGTTAAATAC
>JAILNJ010000033.1 GCA_024691665.1 Gammaproteobacteria bacterium
TAGATAATAAGAGAATCTTATTCTTTGATTATAAAGATATAAGAAATAAATGAATAGTCTTCTTTTATAAATAAGAATAGGTATTTAGAGAGTAATGGATTATTTGGATCAATAGATATAGTCTCTAAATCCTTAGTAAACTTCTCTCTTGTCTCTTTTGAGAGAGTTTTATCTTCTAATTTATCATTAATAAAGAATTTAATAGTTTCTACTTCATCTTCTGTGAAGAAGTTTTCGCCTTTAGGCATAATAGATATTTCGTTTATGTTTCTAACTGAACGTTGTGATTCAATATCTATTATTTTTAAAGCTTCAATTTCATCCCCAAAGAAATCAAGTCTTATCGCATGATTTTCATTGATTGGGAAGATGTCAAATACTGAACCTCTTAGAGAAAATTCGCCTTGACGTTCAACTGTGTAACATCTCTTATAACCTATTTTTATAAGTTTATCTAATAAATCTTTAGGTTTAATCATTTGATTTAGCTTTAAATTAATGATTCCATTAAGATATTTTTCTTTTCTTGGAACCTTATTTAAGATACTAGTTAAGTTAGTAACAACTATAAACTTCTTCTTTGAATTGAAGATTGATTTAAGTGTATGAACTCTTTCTAGAGAAAACTCTAATGATTCAGTTAAGAGTTCAGTTGAAATAAAATCATCTTTTGGATAGAAATATACTTCATCATCTAAATCTTTTAGGTGATCAAATATACTTTGTGCCTGATAGATATTAGGCGCAACTATGACCGTATTTTCGTCTAATGAATCTTTCAAAAATAGAGAAAGAAGCGAGGAAATGTCTTTGTTTGCCTCGCTTATTTCTATTCTATTTTCTTCTTTTATTTTATTTATTACCTCTTTAATTGATTTAAGAGATGATAAATATTTTAGATAATCAGTCATTAGATCCGATTGTTTGAATTTCTTGAGTCGTTTTATTTTCAATAAACGCATCAATCATTTTATTAGTTCTAGTAAATACTTCATGTAGTGTATCAAGTTCTTCTTTACCAAATCTAGATAAAACAAAATTGATTGTGTTTATAGTAGGACTACCAAGGCCAATTCTTAGTCTTGGGAATTCCTCGGTATTTAGTGATGAAATGATTGATTTAAGGCCATTATGACCTCCCGCAGATCCTTTATCTCTATATCTTATCTTAGAGAATTCTAAGTTAAAATCATCTGAGATGATTAGGATATCTTTAGGGTCAATTTTAAAATATGAAGCTACTAAAGACACTGAATTTCCAGACAAATTCATATATGTGTGAGGTTTAAGAAGAATGAATTCTCTATCTTTATAAACTTCACCAATGAATGATTTTTCCATTCTAAATGTATAGTTATTCTTTTCAGCATAACTATCTATGGCCATAAAGCCGATATTGTGTCTTGTGTTTTCATAAGTTTTGTCTGGGTTTCCGAGACCTACAATTAATTTCATTACTATTTATTTCTTGGTTTAATAACTATATGTCTTTCTTTGTCTTCGCCTTCTGATTCAGTATAAACATCTCTCCAATCAGAAAGTTTAGAGTGAATAATTCTTCTTTCGAAAGAATTCATTGGATAAAGATGTGCCTCAACTTTAGTTTGAGCAACTTCTTTAGCTGTCTTAGTTGCGAGAACTTCGAGTTGATGAAGTCTCTGTTCCTTATAGCCACCACAATCTACTGTAACGTGATATTTTTCTTCTTCTGAATCTTGGTTAACAACTTGTCTAATTAAGATTTGGATAGCTTCAAGAGTCTTTCCGCCCTTTCCAATAAGAAGAGAGTTTTCTTCAGATGTGATGACATATTTAACATCACCAGTAGGCTTCTTTCTCATTTCTACCATAGCGTTAATATTTAGCGCATCAAGGATTGATTTTAAATATTCAAGACCCTTTAAAGGATAATTAATATTAATACGCGCAGAAACATGATAGATAGTACTAGTAAGTTTAGTTTCTTTTTCTACTTTGAATTCTATTTGATCTCTTGTAGCTTTTAGCGCTTCTTCAGCTTCTTTATAAGCTTCTTCAAGATCCATAGTTGTAGTTTCAAATAGTTCCATTAGTTTCTCCCCCTAGGTCTTCCTGATTCTCTTTGCTTCTTTTCAAGTCTCTTAGCTTCTAAAATCTTAGAGATTGTAGTTTGTGCGATTTGGTATGTGTTACCAATAATCCAGTAGAATGCGATACCAGCACTTCTCCAAGCAAAGTAAACCATCATAACAGTCATAACAATCATCATAATTCTCATAGAATTATTGCTTTGAGTCTTCTTGTTTTGTGTATAGAAATTTTCTCTTTGTTTATTAATCTTCTTTGAAAGAATATTAGTTAATTCTTGAGAAAGAATCATTGTAGCACCAACAATTAAAGCTAAGATCCAGTCGCCTGTTGTTTGACCATAGTTAGTTCCAAATGTTGTCCATAAGAAATTAAATTTAATTCCTTGAGTGTAAAGTGGTGTGATTGGGAATCTTTGAACTACTTGATATACCCATAAGAAGATAGGCATTTGAAGAAATGGAAGGAGACATCCCCACATACTTACGTGGTTCTTCTTCATTAAAGCTTTTGTTTCCATTTGCTTCTTCATTTGAGAATTTTGGTCATTCTTACCTTCATACTTCTTATTAATCTTATCGATTTCAGGTTGGATTTCTGACATCTTTGATGTCATAGAGTTAGATTTAGCATAAATTGGCCATGCGAGCGTTCTAATAATAAATGTTAAAATCATTAAACCTAACCAATAATATCCACCAACAAGTCTAGTGATCCAATTTAAGAATTCACCAATAATTTTAACAATCCATTGCCATGGCCCACCTTTATAGTTTAAAGCTAAAGCTAATGAATCAGATGTATTATCAAATGTTACTTGGGCTGTATTATAGTAAGTTAAATCTGTTGATACTACGCCAACTCTTGCACCTGTTAATTCACCATTCTTATCAGTGATAGGTTTAGATAAGATGTTGTATTCTTTTACACCATCACTAAGAGTTAAGGAACGAACTACAAAAGAACTACCTCTGTATTTCTTTAATTCTTTTCTTAATGCACTATTCTTAATATCAGGGTTTTCTGATTTAATTCTTGCTTCATCTACATTTGTACCAAATACTAATTTAACAACTGTGTCTTTAGCTTCGGTTTTCTTAAATGAGATAGTAGCAGTAGCAAAATCATCACTCTTTAATACTATATAATTAGATGTAGAATATTCTACAAATTCATTATTATCATTATAATAACCAACTTTAAGAATAGTTGTCTTAGCTACGTCTGTTTTACCAAATTCGATTGTAACTTGATAATCTTTGTTATCTTCTACATAATCGTAGCTTACCCATTCTTTAACAACGCCTTCGTCATTATAAGAATATGCGTAACTGTCTTTTGTCTTAAAATCTAATTCTGAAATGATTCCAGAATCTCCAAGCGGAAGAGAGTATGCTGATACACTTTTAGCACTACATCCGCCAAGAACCAAAACCATCATAGCTATTAAAACAAAAGAAAGAATGTTTCTTCTTTTAATCATTTTTCCTCCACTAATCCCGCTTTAATAAAGAGATTAGATAATTCTTTGTTTATTGCATTAAAATCTAAAGTGTTGGCTTTAGCCTTAACAACAACAAACACATCGTATTCTTTTTTAATACCTAATGAATCAAATATAGATCTTACTCTTCTTTTTATTTGATTCCTTTTAACTGCAATTCCAAACTTCTTTGGAACACTTAAAGCAAATCTTGGTCCTTCAGGGTTGTGGTTTTCTTTTTTGTATATTATAAAGTTGTCTCCTGCGGTTACCTTTCTTTCTTTAATTACAAGTTCTATTTCTTCTGATTTTTTTATTCTTTGTGTTTTCTTCATTTTTATAAAATAAAAACACCAAAAAATAGATTTATTTTCAGGTGTTTACAGGTACAATAATCTAATTATTTGGTTATTTTATATAAAATTAAACAGTTAAAGACTTACGGCCTTTAGCTCTTCTAGCAGATAATACTTTTCTTCCGCCTCTAGTTGCCATTCTAGCTCTGAAGCCATGACGTGCAACTCTTTTTTTCTTACTAGGTTGATATGTTTGACTCATATAAATTCTCCTTCTTGGTTAGAAAACCACGCCTAAATATTATATATAATATAGTATCTTATGTCAACTTGGAATTTTTGTGGGGTTTTAAAAACAAGAAAAGTTGTGAAAAATTAATAATAATTGATATTTTTTACTTTTTCTTGAAATGTTAAAAAGACAATGTTGAAATGTTAAAATCTTGGTTTCTTGTAGAGATTTAGCCATCGGCTTTTCACATTTTGACACAATAGGCATTTTTTTGAAAAAGTTATCCACATTTTTTGTGGAAAAGTTTTTGCAAAACTCTCTTTTTTGGGTGTTAAAATCTTTAATAGCGAAAGGGGTATATTTATGAATAATTTGAATGAGTTGTGGATAAAAATAAAGGATGAATTAAAAAATGAAGTAGCTGAGAGTGTTTTTGATGATTACTTCTTAAATATTAACGAAATTTACAAGGAACAAAACAATAATTTATACCTCGTTGTAGAAAACAGTTTTTATAAAAAGAAAATACAAAATCAATATTTAGATAAATTAAATTATTTACTCCAAATGTATGATTCAGAAAAGAGATTTTATTTAATTACTAAAGAGGAGGCTCAAAAGGAAGAATCTAATAAAAAAGATATCAAAACTCCTTTAAAAGTAAGAAATAATGCCTCTGGATTAAACCCAAATTATACATTTTCAACATACATGGTAGGTGATTCTAACAGAATGGCCCACAGATACGCTGTTTTAGTATCAGAACAAAGAGCTGATTTAGCTAATCCAGTATATATATTTGGTGGTGTTGGACTAGGTAAAACTCACTTAATGCAAGCTATTGGAAATGCAATTGCGGAGACTGATTCAAACGCTAAAATATTATATACAAGCGCTCAAGATTTTTGTGATGAATATGTAAGATGCGTAGGTAAAGAAGGCTACACAAAATTCGCTCAAAAATTTGATGTAGATGTACTTTTAGTAGATGATATTCAAATCATTGAAAACAAAGATCAAACTCAAATTGAGTTCTTCAAAATATTCGAAAGATTATCTAATAAGAATAAATTAATTATTCTTACATCAGATAAAAAGCCTACAGATTTAACTAATATTATGACTAGACTTACTTCTAGATTTGAAAAAGGTTTAGCTTTCGATATCAGTAAGCCAAACAAAGAATTAAGAATCAAAATTTTAAATTCTAAGATCAAGCAAGAACTTCCAAATCCTGAAACGGTTCCAAGCGAAGTTGTAGACTATCTCGCAACTGTATGTGATAGAGATGTAAGACAACTTGAGGGATGTTTAAAAAGAGTTTTACTCGATTGTGAATTGTTTGAAAAAGATTTCACCATCGAAAACGCTAAAGAATCTCTTAAAAATATGTTAGATTTTACTTCTCAAGTATCTTCTTCTGCTTCAAACGATGATATCAAGAGATTAATCAGTATCGTTTGTGGTTACTTTAAAATAAGTGAGAGTGATTTCTTATCACAATCAAGAAAAAAAGAAATTGTTTACGCAAGACAAATTACTTGGTACTTACTTAAAGAAAAATACGATTTAACTTTTAAGAAAATTGGTTTACTCTTTGGTGGAAAAGACCACTCAACTATCATGCATGGATGTGGAATAATCAGTGATTCTTTAAAAACGTCAAAGGAAACACAAAAGAACATTGAAAATATCCAAAGAAAGATGGGAAAAGACACAAATATTGTCTAATTAATATATAGTCAAGCAGTGTAGAAAATTGTATTAAAATATAGTATAATATTATAAAAGTTTTCCACATATCAACATTGTAATAATAATAAATTAGAATATTAATGAATCATTATAGGAGACACCATGAAATTTACTATCAATAAAAACCTATTAATTGAAAATCTTCAAATAGTTCAAAAAGCTATGGCTGTAAGATCTAATATGCCAGCTCTAACTGGTATATATACTAAAGTATCTGATGATAAGATTACTCTAGTAACATCTAATATTGATTTAGCTATTAAAGTAGAAATTGAAAATAAAGATTTTAAAATCGAAGATGCAGGTGAATGTTTAATTCCTGGTAAATTATTTGTTGATGTAGTAAGAAAATTCAATGGAGATGAAGTATCACTTGAATTAGTACAAGATAATGTATTAAGAATTGTGTCTGGTTATTCAGATGTGACTATGAATCTTCTTGAAGTTCAAGACTATCCACAACAAGCATTTGATTTAAACAACAAACCAATTGTAGTAAATGGTAAGGAATTAAAAGAAATTATTAGACAAACTACGTTTGCAACTGCGACTTTAGAAAATAAACCTATTTTAACTGGTGTTAACTTTAGAATTTATGGTAATAAATTACTTGCAGTATCTACAGACTCATTTAGACTTTCTAGAAGAGTTTCTATCTTGGATGATGATTATCCAGAAACTAACATAATTATTCCTGCTAAGAGCTTAAACGAACTATCAAAGACTATTATGAGTGATGACGATGATGTAGAAATCTACTTAGAAAAAGGAAAAGTATTATTCTGCTTCGATAATATAGTATTCCAATCAAGATTATTAGAAGGAAATTATCCTGATACTACTAAATTAATTCCAACCGATTTTCCAATTGTAATTAAGTTTAATAAGTTAGAATTAATTGAATCAATCGACAGAGTTTCTACAATGAACTCTAATGCTAATACAGCTGCAGTAGTTAAACTTCAAATTCAATCTAATGGATCAGTAGTTTTAACTTCAAGTTCAACAGAGCTCGGTACTATGACAGACATGATTAATCCAGTTGATTTCCCATCAATGGGTGAAATCAAAATTGCCTTCTCTTCTTTATATATTATGGATGCTTTAAAGGCATTTAATGGTGAAGAGGTTTATGTCAAATTCATTAGTGAAATTAGACAATTCATTATTGAGTCTGAAGACGATAAAGGATTAGTAGAATTAGTACTCCCACTAAAGACAGAATAAGTACTTAAATTAT
>JAILNJ010000036.1 GCA_024691665.1 Gammaproteobacteria bacterium
TAACAAGTGTAGCAGTTAATACACCAAAGATGAAGTTAAATCCCCAAGCAATTGAGTTAAATACTGCGATGCCAGTCCATTCAGATACTTTAGCAAGAAGGAACATAATTCCAAATGCGAGTACATAACATAATGCAACAAGTGCAATTTGAATAGATGTCTTATCTACTGATTCACTATCTTCGATTTCACCTTCTTCTTCGAAGTCGCTAACCTTTCTTTCGAGGTTTTCAGTTTTAGGTTTTATTTGTCCTTTCTTTTTAAAGATTTCAATATATGTAACACCTACAACTGATGCGACAATGAAACCAACTGATGCGATAGTGAGTCCAAATGATCCTTCACCAAAGAAGATTTGTGCACCTTCAGCGTTAAGCATATTAGTAAAGTTAATATCCCAAGTGAGCGCATTTCCTGGACCTTGTCCAAAACCTAAAGGTAGGATTACACCAGCACCATAGAACTTTTCAGCACCTAGTGCAAAGAATAATAGTGATACAGCTAAACCAAGCACGGCTTGAAGCATATAAGTTCCACCTGTGATCATACCATTTTGTGTAGCCATCATTCCAATTTTTTGTTTCTTAGATTTATCTACTGCTTTAAGACTCATTGCGATAAATCCAATAGCAAGTGAATGATAAGTAATAATTTGCATATGTCTTGCATCAAATAATGGGAAATTTAATACTTTATCAAAGAAGATACTTACTCCAAGGAGTAATAATCCACCAAGTAAGGCACTTGGGATAAATGCCTTTCTTAAGAATGGCACTACTCTTCTAATTAAGTTTCCAATAAGCAAAAATATAAGTAATAGCACTACTTCTAGTGCGAATTTCCATACAGAATCAAATTGGCTTAGATCAAAACTCCAAGCTCCCTCAGCTAAAAACATACTAATTGTCCTCCAATGTGAAATAATTATCTCTCTTATTAATCTTCATATCAGTATCTAGCCTATTAAACATAAGCATATACTTTAACGGGTTAAATCTAGATTTTCTTTCATCACCCTTAACCATGTAAGATGTATCACCAATCTTAAAGATTAATCTAGAACCGCTGACTACAGATGCGATTTCAAGTTTTGATAATTCAAATTTTAAATCTTCAAATATTAAGTATTTATCAGTAAGAGATAGTTTACCTTCTCTTAATACTTTCTTATCTTCAAATGGATTAACAGTAATGAGTTCCATTTCATCATCTTCAAAGATGACCTTATTCTCCTCAACCTTATAATCTCTAATCCATTTCTTATCATAGTTCCACCATTCAAGAAGTCTTGTGAACTTGAATTCAGGATCATCAGATTCTAAATGTAAGTGTGAATTATACTTAACAGTTAAACCACAGTGATTACAGAATACATACTCACCCTCAGAGTGTAGAGTATTAAACTCACCACACTTAGGACAAACGAATAACATTCTTTCCAAATACTCTGCCCTAATCTTACTTTTGTATTCATGTCCATTTTCGCTATCGAATACTTTAAGGTTTTCTTTTACTAAATCTAGGAATTCTTCATCACTTAACTTATTGTATTCCTCAGGATACATTACTCTTTTAATCTTTCCTTCAAAATATCCTTTAGTTTTCTTGTGAGAGAATCTAGGTCTAATTCCATTTCCTCCAAGTAAGTTATAAAGTACTAGAGTACATTGGAATTTCTTAATCATTTGAACGAGGCTTAACCCAATATAGAATTGGAACTCTGCGTAAGTTCTATTACCTTCTGGGAAGAGCAAGATAGAACCGCCTTCTTTCATTACGCTCATCATTTCCATGACGCATCTTAAATCAGTTACACCTTTCTTTTTAGGAATAACGCCTAATGTATCATGTAGGACTTTACCATACTTACCACTAAAGATGTGGTCAGTTGCGACAGCGTATAGCGGTCTATTAAATGAAGTTATAACGCAAAACGGGTCAAAGTCAGTCTGATGGTTTGATAAAACGAGGACTCTTTCACCCTTTTTAATTTTATATTTATCTTTAGATCTAAAACCCAAATTTATACGAGTAAATAGAAAAGATATAGCCTTCACTATTTTGAATACAAAATTGTGTTTCTTTAATACTTTCTTTTTTGCTTTCATAATATGACTAAATAATATCATATTATTTAAGAAATCAACTATATTATTAGTAGATTATCAAATAAAAAACACATATAGTATTAAGAGAATTAAAACTGGGCCTAAAATAATGACTCCATTTTTGGTAAAGTCAAGGAAGTTATACTTCACATTATTGTGCTTAAGTATCCTCATCCACATAATACCTGCGAGGGCACCTAGAGGTGTGAGGATAGCGCCAATATTGGACCCAATTATGCTTAAGTATACATAATTCATATTAGTGGAATTAAGTAATATTGAACCAAATCCAATAGTCATTGGAATATTATTTACGATGTTAGATGAAAGAGTTGATGAAATTAGATACACGATATATCGAACTCTTTCATTTGATATATTTTCAATTGAATTATAAATATTCTTAAATAAACCAAATTGATTTAAACTCAAGATTATAATAAACATTGATAGAATGAAAGGAATTAGAGAGTATGGAATCCTCTTAATTGGATTAATGAAATAATGTCTATCATGTCTTATAATTGTATAAACGATTAAGAACATTAATATAAGTAAGGCAGCCATACTTGCGATGATCCACATTTCAAGATCAATATAATTACTGATTACCAAAAGGATTGTAGTAGATGCAAGTACGATTAAAGAGATGATACATCCAATCTTATCTTTAATCTTAGCTTCTTCTATATCTAGTACTACTATCTCTTTCTTTAAATCATTTCTAAATAATAAGAAAATCATTCCAATAGATGATAGACCTATAATGAGCGCAGGAATAATCATGTGTTTAATATAAGTTAAGAAATCGATACTAAATATTGAAGTTAAATAAATATTAGTTGGGTTTCCAATAGGAAGTATTATTGAATAAGTATTCGCTGCGACAAACTCCATTACTAAATAAGGAATAGGATTAATATTTCCTTTCTTAG